>CAJXVL010000148.1 GCA_913061205.1 uncultured Flavobacteriaceae bacterium
TTAAATATAAAATTCTTCCGTAATAAATCATTTGTGCTAAAAATGTTCTGCTTTGTATTTTTGGAGCATACATTTGAGAATATATCGATGCTACATCTGAAATTATTTGAGATTCCTTCATGTTTTCAACGACATAACTTGGAATGCCTTCATAAAAAAAATGATCACTTCCTAAATAATTATCTAAAGAAATTACCAACATATTATCTGAGATAAATATTTTATTTCTATAATCAACATCTGAATTTGCAGTCACCACATTTGGTGTTTTAAAATTTGAAAAATAATATTTTATATGTTTAAAAAGACCTTCTAAGTCTGCCTTTAGCTTACGCTCAGACGAATACTTTTTCATTACCTCAACATATAATTGTTGTGTAAGAGAATCATTCATTTTCATTTCCCAAATAGTATCGTGAAATTGTTTGGGAAAAAAAATAGGATAACTCCTTTTTAAATTAGGAAGATCATTTAAGTGAGCAGTTCCAAATAATTTATCAAATCTTAAAATTTCGATAGTGATTGGCACTGCATTGATATCCTTTTCAATCCCAGTATCCTTAGCACATCCAAAAAATAAAATAGTGGTTAATAAGGCAAGATAAATTCTCATAAATAATTAATTGAAACTGTTTAAGTTAAAAATATTTTTTAAGTTTAGATTTTACGTAATTTGCATTGCAAAGGTATTATTTAAAATCAACATTATGCAAACAGAAAAAGTAGTAGATTTCATTGTTAATTGGCTCAAAGAATATGCTGAAAACACAAATATGAATGGGTTTGTAATTGGAATCAGTGGCGGTATTGACTCTGCTGTTACTTCTACTTTATGCGCAAAAACAGGATTACCAACCCTTTGTGTGGAAATGCCAATTCATCAAGCCAAAAATCAAGTTTCTAGAGGGAAAGAACATATTAAACAGCTTAAAAAAAAGTTTCCCAATGTTAGCGATACAAAATTTGACTTAACGACTGTATTTGAAGATTTCAAAAATCAAGATACTGATCCAAAAGATGTCAATACTTTAGATGTATCTCTAGCAAATACTAGAGCACGCTTAAGAATGACTGTATTATATTATTATGCTGGATTAAAAAAATATCTAGTTGCAGGCACTGGTAATAAAGTGGAAGATTTTGGAATCGGTTTTTATACAAAATATGGAGATGGTGGAGTAGATTTAAGTCCCATTGCAGATCTTATGAAAAGTGAGGTTTATGCGCTAGGACTTTTGTTAAAAGTACCAAAGGCGATACAATCTGCAGCTCCAACAGACGGACTATTTGGAGATAACAGAACTGATGAAGATCAAATTGGTGCTAGTTATGATGAACTAGAATGGGCAATGAAAATGAAGGAGCAAGGTAAAACTTCAGATGAGTTTATAAATAGAGAACAAATAGTCTTTGATTTGTTTTTAAGGTTAAACACCAATAATAAACATAAAATGATTTCTATACCTGTATGCAAAATACCGAAATACCTTACAAACATTTAGTAAATCATCGAGTTTATATGAATTTGAGCGAATTTTCTACTAATTATTAATTCATTACTAAAATATTTGCGTAGATTTGAAACGCACAAAAAAAATTGCCTATCCCAAAATGTAACTATTACAAGTATTCAAGAAAAAGTTAATTAACTTATTATGAAAAAAATTGTTATTGCAGATCATCATCCTGTTACAAGAAAAGGGATTACTTGTATGTTAAAGAAAGATGAAAATTTTCAGATTGTAGGAAAAGCAAATAACGGAACTGAATTATATAAAACTTTAGAGGAAGTAGAACCAGATATTTTAATAATGGAAATTGACATGCCACAAATAAATGGCATTAATGCATTAAGAAATATTAAACAGAAATTTCCTGAATTAAGAGTCTTAATTTTCTCTACACATCCTGAAGAAATTTATGCATTGCGTGCTATTAAATCTGGAGCTGCAGGATATGTTCCTAAATCTGCTTCATCAAAAATATTATTAAAAGCACTTAATCAAATAAGAAAAGGTGGTATATTCTTGAATGAAGAATTAACATCTACGTTTACTACCAGAAACGTTGGAGAAACTAGTGCTATAAGCCGTTACAAAAAATTATCCTCTAGAGAAATTGAAGTTCTTAACCTTTTGTCTAGCGGTAAGAGAAATAAAGACATTGCTTCCGCATTATCAATTAATGAAAAAACGGTTAGCACTTATAAAACTAGATTGCTTAAAAAATTAAAAGTAGATAATTTGGCAGATTTAATTCACCAAGCTAGAATGTTTCAATTTAGTTAATTAAAGAACCCTATTTAACTTATCGGAAAGTAATTTTTTAAGTATTGTATAATCTACCGTTTCTTTTAAAGTTTCTAATTTAAGACTATCATCATCAAGATTTTTAATTTTATTAGCCATTCCATTAATTTTTAATGAAATTAAATGCCTTCTTAGATTAAAAACTGTTTCACTTACCATTTGCGAAATAGATTGATCTTTGCCTTTTACATATATTTTTCTTCCCTCCCAATCATGTAATTCATGCCTTTCACTATCAAATAAAATATGGGTAATCAATTCTGCTTTTTGCTGAGGTAATTTACTAATCAATCTATCTATTTTAAAATCTTGATTTTTATTAAAGTCATCAATTATATGATTATATAAATCTTTAAAATCTTCATTTGCAAACTCTGTTTCATCTTCTTGAAGGTCTAAGTAAATTTTTTCAAAAACCTTTGACTTCACAATTTCGGAAGAATACGTAATTTCTCCTTTTTCATTAACTTCAATAGACATTTCTTCAAACTCTGCTTCTAAAACTCCATACATCAATAATAATTCAATTATTTTTTTTTCTAATTCAAATTGTGGATCTATCTGTTTTAAAGGTTGTTTTTCTGAAGATACAACATCAAAAGGGGTACTCTTTTTTTGTTGCCTTTTTTGAATATCATTTTTATCCTTTTTAAGGATTTGAGCTAAAGTATTATACAATATGGATTCATCAATATTCATAATCCTAGCACATTCCTGAATATACACTTCCTTTTTAATATCATCTGGGATCTTAGAGATACTTACCAAGATTTCACGAACTGTTTCTGCTCTTTTTATAGGATCGTTTTTTGTTTGAGAAACTAAAAGAGCTGCCTTAAAATTGATAAAGTCAGTAGCGTTATCATCTAGATATAGTTTAAGACTCTCTAAGGTGTTTTTTTTAGCAAAACTATCTGGATCTTCTCCTTCTGGGAAGGTACAAATCTTTACATTCATCCCTTGCTCAAGAATTAAATCTATTCCCCTAATAGACGCTCTAAGTCCTGCTTCATCTCCATCGTAAAGAACGGTAACATTATTTGTAAGCCTACTTATTAATCTTATTTGATTTGGAGTTAAAGCAGTACCAGATGAAGATACTACATTGGTGATACCTGTTTGATTAAATTGTAACACATCTGTATAGCCTTCAACTAAATAGCAATTATCTTCTTTCGCAATCGCTTGTTTTGCTTGATAGATTCCATAAAGCACATCACTTTTGTGATATATATCACTTTCTGGAGAATTTAAATACTTAGCAGCCTTTTTGTCGTTGGTTAAAATTCTGCCTCCAAAACCCAAAGTACGACCACTCATACTTAAAATAGGAAATATAACTCGTCCCTTAAAACGATCAAATTGTTTTTCGCCTTTTACAATGGTTAGTCCAGTTTTTTCAAGAAATTCTAATTGATACCCTTTTTTTATAGCGGTATCTGTAAAAGCTCCCCATTTATCTA
This sequence comes from uncultured Flavobacteriaceae bacterium, assembly GCA_913061205.1. Lineage (GTDB taxonomy): Bacteria > Bacteroidota > Bacteroidia > Flavobacteriales > Flavobacteriaceae > Marifrigoribacter. The sequence goes on from CAJXVL010000148.1 coordinate 3,773, forward strand.
AAGAGTATCCTAATGAAAATTTTTGAATTGTTTCTGAAGTGAAACCACGCTCTTTGAAGTAGCTAAGGCCAATTGCTTTTCCTTCTTCTAAATTTAATAGGGTATTGTTAAAGTAATCTTTAGCATAGTCACTTACTATAAATAGGTTTTCTTTTTGTGTTGCTTGTTCTTTTTCTTCATCAGACCTTTCGGTTTCTTCAACTTCAATTCCATATTTATTTGCTAAATATTTAATCGCTTCTGGATAACTGAAATGCTCATGCTCCATTAAAAAAGAAATTACACTACCTCCCTTTCCACTTGAAAAATCTTTCCATAACTGCTTAGCTGGAGAAACCATGAAACTAGGAGAGCGTTCATCACTAAATGGACTTAATCCCTTAAAATTACTTCCAGATTTTTTTAAAACAACAAAGTCGCCTATCACCTCCTCTACGCGAGCAGTTTCAAATACATTGTCTATGGTTGTTTGTGAAATCATATCTAGATATCAAAGATGTAAATTTCTGCTTTAAAAAGTAAATTTTTTGCACAAATATTTATCAACAAAAAAGGCTTTCAACGCTGGGTATTATTTTTTTCTATCTATCACGTAATTAACCATTAATTCTAGCGAATCTTTATAAGTTGAATCTGGATATTGTTGCAATATAGCAAGTGCTTTACTTTGGTATTGTTTCATGACAGAAACGGCATATTCTAAGCCGCCCTTTTCTTTAACAAATTGGATTAATTCCTTTACCCTGACTTTATCGGTATTGTGATTTTTAACAGAATTGATAATCCATCTCTTTTTTTTATCCGAACAATTATTAAGAACATGAATTAAAGGCAGTGTCATTTTTTGCTCTTTAATATCTATTCCAGTCGGTTTTCCTATTTTTTCGGTTCCGTAATCAAAAAGATCATCTTTAATCTGAAAAGCCATTCCGATATACTCTCCAAATTCTCTCATCATTTCTACTTCTTCCTTTGTGGCCATTACAGATTGAGCTCCCATAGCACAACATGCAGCAATTAGTGTTGCTGTTTTTTTGCGGATTATTTCGTAGTAAACATCTTCTGTAATATCTAATTTTCTTGCTTTTTCAATTTGAAGAAGCTCCCCTTCACTCATTTCTCTTACTGCAACTGAGATGATTTTCAGCAAATCAAAATCGTTACTATCTATAGACAATAATAAGCCTTTGGACAATAAAAAATCTCCAACTAACACTGCAATTTTATTTTTCCACAAGGCATTAATTGAGAAAAAGCCTCTTCTCCTATTACTGCCATCTACCACATCATCGTGAACTAATGTAGCTGTATGTATTAATTCTATAACAGAAGCACCTCGATAAGTTCTATCGTTAACCGCTCCCTTGTTACTCATCTTTGCTATTAAGAAAACAAACATCGGTCTCATTTGTTTACCTTTCCTATTTACGACATAATGAGTGATGCGGTTTAACAAGGAAACTTTTGAGTACATAGAAAGCATGAACTTTTTTTCGAAAAGTTCCATTTCATATTCAATAGGTAGTTTTATTTGCGCAACTGTTTTCATAGCCTGCTCAAAAATAAGTTAATAAACGCAATATAATTCTAGGACGAAGGGATATTTTATAAATTTACCAATCACTAATCCTACTTATGTATCTTCTCTATTTTTAGTTTAGCCTCGCTAATCTATAATAATTAGTTTTAAAAAAAGATTAATTATATATTTGAATATTATTAATCATAAATCAATTGAAATGAAAAAAACAATATTATTATTATTATTATTTGTCT
>CAJXVL010000149.1 GCA_913061205.1 uncultured Flavobacteriaceae bacterium
TTTTTTTCTATCCGTTGAATAGTTCTCTCTGATAGTCCAGATTTAATTGATAAATATTTTTGTGAATACCCTTCTTTTAATCTTAATTCTTTAATCGTATGTCCAATTTTCATAGGAACAAATTTAAGATAATATTTTGTTAATTATCATGACATTCTAACGACATCTTGACTACATCTAGATACCATTGTCACGACATCACATTTATGACTATTAGTTTTGAATTTGAATCAACTGAATATCAAAATCTGAGTATTCTACAATTTCTTGTTGGTTCAAAATCCTTTGTTTTTTCTCTATTTTCTTCCAAATAACAGAGATTAACGAAGGATAAAACTCTTTTCCCATAGAACTTTTATATCCTAACCTATTAAGTTCTTTTGATATTCTTCGGTATCCTAAACCATCGTTTTTAAGTTTCAATATTTTGTCATGAGTTTTTTGATGAGAGTTTTCTAACTTTCTTCTGTAAACAAATTGGTGAGTAAGAACCCTAAGATTGAATGTTAGAAATGGGGTTGGGGTTGGAATACCTATATCAGTTACAGTGGAGTAAGTTTATGTGTTCAAAGTTGTAGCCCCAACAACCTAATTGTAAGGTTTTCATTATCAATAACAACCACTAAACTTTAGAAATCAAATTATAGTGTTTATTCAACCGAATTTGTGAGTATAAGTAAAGTTTTGTAACCCCCATTGGTTACAGAAAGATATCTAAAATCTTTAATGATGAGGGATTGAAAACCCCAATAAATTCTGAGTTTTATAACTCAAAAAGTACTTTCATTTACAAAAAAGGAAAGATTCGAGAGGAACGAATTAATAGAAAGGATATCGTTGAGATTTCTAATGTCACAATAGAGAATAAAAATCATAATTAATTTGATCTATAATATAAACTTCACTCTTAGCCTAGACCATTCTTCTTGAAATTTAATATTAAGGCAATAAATAATACATTTAAATTAAATAGATATTTTTTCTTACAATATTAATTGCTAAAAAGAAGCAGTTAATTTTTATAAAATAATAAGGTAAAAGAAATACACGGAATTTTATGGTTCATTATACGATTCCACTAATTTAGATTGCCAAATTCTTAATTTTAGGTTAAAATTATGTATATTTCGAACATAAAAATCAATTCAAACAATTATATGAAGACAATTATTACACTTTTTTGTATGTGTTTTAGCTTAGTAGCTTTTTCACAAACTACCGTTACTGGTAATGTTGTAGACGAATCCCAAGAACCAACTTTAGGAGCAAATATTACCGTAATGGGTGTTGCTATTGGAACATCTACAGATTATGAAGGTAATTTTACCTTAACAGTTGATCAGGAACTACCATTTTCAATTCAAATTAGTAGCATTGGTTATCAAACTGTTACTCAAGAAGTAACAGCTAATAACCAAATGTTTAATATTACATTAATAGAGGGAGACCAATTAGACGAAATTGTTCTTTCCGCTTCTAGAACTCCTGAAAGTGTTAGAGAATCTCCTGTAACTATCGAAAGATTTGATGCCAGAGATATTAAAAACGCAACCTCACCTGACTTTTATGCTAGTTTAGAAAACTTAAAAGGTGTTGATATCAATAAAGGGAGTTTAACATTTAGTTCGTTAAATACTCGTGGCTTTGCAACATTTGCAAATACTCGTTTTGTTCAATTAGTTGATGGAATGGATAATTCTTCACCAGCCTTAAACTTTGCTATTGGGAACTTTCTAGGATTGAACGAATTAGACGTTCAGAGTGTTGAATTATTACCTGGAGCTTCTTCGGCGCTATATGGTGCGAATGCTTTTAATGGTATTCTTTTTATGACGAGTAAAAGTCCTTTTGATGATCAAGGAGTTAGCGTATATGTAAAAACCGGAATTACTTCACAACAAGCTGCCGGAGATAATAACTTTTACGATTTTGGAATTAGAGCTGCACATAAGTTCAGTGACAAATTTGCTGCAAAAGCAAATTTTTCATATCTACAAGGTACAGAATGGTATGCTACAGACACCAATCAATATAACCTAAATCAAGCTGGAACTCCAGATACTGTTATACCATTTGAAAATCAACCTGCACACGATGGATTGAATATTTATGGTGATGAGGTAAGTTTAGCTGCTAATGGAATTCCAACATTACGCGATTTTGGACAATATTTAGCATCTATAGGTGCGCTCCCAGCATCATTCATTCCTCTTCTTCCCGAGCAAAATGTATCAAGAACAGGATATAGAGAACAAGATGTCACTACCTATGAAGCTGCAAGTGGTAAAGCAGATTTTTCTTTAAACTATAGACCAACAGGAGGAGATTTGGAAGTAGTTTGGAATTCTAAATTTGGATTTGGAAGAACAATCTATCAAGGTGCTAATAGGTATCAATTGGATAACTTTTTAATGCAACAACATAAATTAGAACTGAGAAGTAAAGACTTTTTTGTTAGAGGGTATATGACTAGTGAAGATGCTGGTAATTCGTACGATATGCGATTTACGGGTATTAATTTAGCAAAAGTTAATGCGAATGAATGGTTTGGGTCTTACATACAAAATTATCTTGGAGCAACTATAGGTGGTCAGAATAATGAACAAGCACATGCATTTGCTAGAATTCAAGCGGATAGCGCCACATTGCCAGATGGTACTCCTTTAACCTTACAACCAGGAACACCATCATACAATGCCGCTTACGATCAAATTATTGATAATCCAGATGTTAATGAGGGGTCTAAATTTGTTGACCAAACAAAAATGTATGTTGGTGAGGGTAATTATAATTTCAGAAGTCTTTTAAAGGATTATATGGATCTTCAAGTGGGAGGTTCTTACAGACAATATTCATTAAACTCTGATGGAACAATTTTCACCGATTATGATGGACCTATTGAGTATGGTGAGTTAGGTGCTTATGTACAAGGTTCAAAAAAATTCTTAGCAGAAGAAAGATTAAAATTAACGGCTTCTATTCGTGTTGATAAAAACGATTTTTTTGACGCTAAATTTTCGCCAAGAGTTTCTTTAAATTATTCAGCGGGTGATAAAAAGCAACACAATATTAGAGGTTCCTTTCAAACAGGATTTAGAAATCCAGACACGCAAGCATTGTTTATAGGATTTGATGTTGGTAGAGCAATTTTAGTAGGTTCTTCACCAGATAACTTAGATAGAAGATTGCCAGGAACAGATTTAACAGGTCAAGATGTGTACTATAATTCTTATACAAGGACATCAGTAGAAGCATTTGCTGCGACTGGAGATCCAACTTTATTAGAAGCGACAATAACTCCCCTTGTTCAACAAGAAAAAGTTACTGCTTTTGATATTGGGTATAGAGGTAAAATTGGACCAATTAATTTAGATGCGAATCTTTACTATAACATGTATGATGGTTTTATCAATCAAAAAATTGTAATTACTCCTGAAAATGGAAGTACTGCCGATGGTTCTGCTATCGCTGATATCGTTACTGGTCAATACGATGCTTTCCAAGTATACACTAATGCCACTGAACAAATCCAATCTTATGGTTTTGTGGTTGGAGGTAATTTTAAATTTGCTGAGAATTTTGTTTTTGGAGTAAATTACACCTATTCAAAATTTGATTTTGATCAAGCTAAAGAACCAGATTTTGCTGCTGGGTTTAATACTCCAGAGAATCAGGTAAAAATTTCAATTGGAAATCCGGAATTATTTAAAAACTTTGGATTTAACATTGATGGACGTTATAAAGGTTCATATTTATGGGAATCGAGTATTGCTAATGCAGTGATGCCAGAAATATATGTTGTAGATGCTCAGATAAATTATGGAATTCCTGCAATAAAATCTGTTATTAAAGCAGGTGCAACAAATCTAGGAGGTAATGAGTATCAAAGTGCAGTAGGTACTGGATTTATTGGATCTCAATATTACATCTCTTTAACTATAAATAATTAATAATAAATAATAGTAATATGAAAATATTTAATTTATACAAAAGTATTGGAGTACTTGCTTTAGCAATTACTTTATTGACATCTTGTTCTAATGATCAATATTGGAGTGATCCAGTAACAGAAACACTTCCTGCATTAACTTCAGGTTCTGCAGATTTTTCTAATTATGTAGCTCTTGGAGCTTCTTTTTCTGCCGGAGTTAGTAGTGGCTCATTATTTATAGCGAGTCAAAACAATTCTTTCCCAAATTTATTATCAGGAGCTTTGGCTAATGCTGGTGGGGGTGAATTCAGACAACCAATGGTAAGTGATAATATTGGAGGCTTGCTTTTAGGAGGGGTTCAAATAGTAGGTCCTAGATTGTATTTTAACGGAGTAGGACCAGTTTATTTGGATGCTACACCGACAACTGAAGTTACAAATATTTTAACTGGACCTTTTAACAATATGGGTGTTGGGGGAGCTAAAAGTTTTCATTTTGTAGCGCCAGGTTATGGTAATCTTGCGGGTGTTCCTTTAGGTTTAGCAAATCCTTATTTTGCACGAATGGCTTCAAGTCCTAATGCAACTGTATTAGAAGATGCAGTGTCTCAAGACCCAACATTTTTTACAATATCTGTAATGGGGGGTAATGATGTTTTAGGTTATGCCACCTCAGGAGGAGTTGGAACGGACCAAACAGGAAATTTAGATCCTTCTACCTACGGGTCAAACGATATTACAGATCCAAATGTATTTGCATCTGTTGAAAATTCTATAGTAGCTGCTTTAACCGCTAATGGAGCTAAGGGAGTGCTTTCTAATGTTCCTTATGTAACCGATTTACCGTATTTTACTACGGTACCTTTTAACGCTGTACCTTTAGATGCAGCAACTGCTGCATTATTAAATGGTGCTTTTGCCGAGTACAATGGAGGATTGTTATTAGTAGAATCACTAGGTTTAATAACAGCTGAGGAGAGAGCATCAAGAACTATTTCGTTTTCAGAAGGCCAAAATGCGGTTACTTTAGTAGATGAAGACTTAACCGATTTAAGCGCTTTAGGTCTTCCTAACTATAGACAAGCAACATCAAATGATTTAGTAGTTCTACCAGCGAGTTCATTTATAGGTACTTTAGTAGATAACAATCCGCAGTTAATAAATGGAGTTTCTGTTCCTTTAGCAGATAATTGGGTTTTAACCGATATTGAGACTCAGAACGTATTAACAGCTACAGATGCATATGCTGCAACAGTAGAAGCGCTTGCTGATACATACGGTTTAGCTTTTGTAGATTTAAGACTTGTTTTAGCTGAAGCAGCTACCACTGGAATCATGTTTGATGAATTTATTATGGCTACAAATCTAGTAACGGGAGGTTTGGTGAGCTTAGATGGTGTCCATTTAACTGCTAGAGGTTATGGACTTATGGCTAATAAGTTTCTAGAGGCTATTGATGCAACTTATGGTTCTAATTTTGGAGCATCTAGTTCTATGGTTAAAGCGGGTGATTTGGTTGTTATCTATCCAGAAGGGCTGTCTCTTATACACATCTGACGCTGCCGACGACTCCTTACGTGTAGATC
>CAJXVL010000150.1 GCA_913061205.1 uncultured Flavobacteriaceae bacterium
ACGAGATTCCTCTACGTCTCGTGGGCTCGGAGATGTGTATAAGAGACAGTTCTGGTGCTGTAGGACCTGAACATTATGTTCATGCAGTTAACTCGAGTATAAAAGTATTTGATAAAACAGGAAATGTGTTAGCTGGTCCAACTTCATTGGGAGCTTTTTTAGGGATCGGTTCAAATTCTGGAGACCCAATCATATTATATGATCAACTAGCTGATCGCTATTTTGTGAGTGAATTTGGCTCGGGAAGTAATAGTTTAGCTATTGGAGTGTCTGTTACTAACGATCCTACCGGAGAATATTATGTTTATCAGTATACCTTTGATGCTTTTCCAGATTATCCTCATTATAGTATATGGCCTGATGCTTATTACCTCACAGCAAATAAAGGTGGCGCAAATAAAGTTTATGCTATAGAAAGAGACGTTATATTGGCTGGAGACCCAGATCCACAAATAATTGGATTTCCATTGCCAGGAAATACAGAAAATCAAAATACTGTTTTAAGTCCTGAACCAGCAAATCTAACAGGAGTTGATTATCCAGAAGACCTGCCAGGTTATATTGTCTATTTACAAGATGATGGTTGGGGAGGTATTACCTATGACCATTTAAAAGTTTGGGAAATTGATGTCGATTTTGACTCACCAGCTAACTCAACAATTTCTTCTCCAATAGAAATACCAACAGATCCATTCAATGCATATTTCGCACCCTTTGGAAATGGTGATGTTGCACAACCAGGAACAGGTCAGAAAATTGATATGATAACAGGTTTGATATCTTACGCAGCCAATTATAGAAGTTTTGAAAATCATAATTCTTGGATTATCACTTTTAATGACAATGTAGATGGAACTAATTCTGGAATTAGATGGATAGAACTTAGAAACGATGAAACCAATCCTTGGGAAGTTTTTCAAGAGGGTACCTATTCTCCAGCTGATGATAATAGTAGATTTATGGGAAGTGCAGCTATGGATGCAGCAGGAAATATTGGAATGGGTTTTAATATAGCAAGTGCTACATTACCTGCAGGAATTAAATATACAGGTAGATATGATGGTGATCCCTTAGGAGAAATGACCATTGCTGAGACAACGATTGTAGATGGAGTTGGGGTACAAACAAATACCAATAGATTTGGAGATTATTCTCATTTAACAATGGATCCAGATAATTTCACATTTTGGCATACTGCAGAATATTTTTCTGCCAATAACCAATGGAGAACTCAAGTTGCTTCATTTTCACTAAGTAGTGGTTTTGCTCAAGATGTAGGAGTCAATAACATCATTAATCCAATTAATGGTGTTTTAACAACCACGGAAACTGTCGAAGTAAGTATCAGAAACTTTGGATTGGATTCTCAGTCTGATATACCTCTAGAATTGTTTGTAGATGGTAATTTAATTGCAACAGAAACCTTTAGTGGAACCATTTTATCCAACGAAGTAGAAAATTATACTTTTAGTCAAACTTTAGATTTATCTAATGCAGGACAGACTTATACCATAGAAGTTAAATCTAATTTAACAGGTGATGAGTTTATACCTAATAATTCATTTACTAAAGAAGTTACCCATTTACTGCTTAATGATGTTGGAGCTCTTGAAATTACAGCTCCAGAAACAGGTTCAGGACTAGGTAACGAAGTAGTTACATTTACAATTAAAAACTTTGGGGCTGATGCACAATCTAATTTTGAGGTACAATATGCTGTTAACGGTGGTACACCTGTAGTTGAAACATTTTCAGGTTCTTTAATTTCAGAAGAAATAGTTTCTTTTAGTTTTACAGAAGTAGCAGATTTCTCTGAATTAGGTACTTATGAAATAACTGTTTCAACGAATCTAGTTAATGATGAAGATACAGCCAATAATTCAGCAACAATTACTGTTGAAAATGTTCTTTGCCAACCAGTTGAAGATTGTTCCTTCGGTGATGGTTTTACATTGTTTAGCATTGCTGAAATTAATAATGTTTCTGCATGTGAAGGATATGGAGATTTTACGAACTTGGTAGCTAATTTAGATCTTGGATCAACTAATAGTTTAACAATTACTACAGGTTATGGAGATCAAAATGTAAAAGTTTGGATTGATTTTAATGATGATTCTAATTTCACTAATGATGAAGTAGTAGTTCCTAATTTTGTAATAGCTCCAGGATCTGGTGGAGGTTCTTATACGGAGACTGTAGATTTAGTGATACCATCAGATGCACTAATAGGGACACATAGAATGCGTGCGAAATCAAATTGGCAAGAACCTGTTCCAGATGATGCTTGTGAAGATACTCAATATGGAGAAACAGAAGATTATACTGCAAATATTGGAACTTTAGGTGTTAATGATAACGAAATTTCAAATTCAGAATTAATTATTACCTCTCAAGAGAATAATAATTTTGAAGTAACTTTAAACACAAATTATGAAGGAAAAGTATATGTAGCAATTTACAACATGCTTGGTCAACAATTAGGGTTTAAATTTGCGCAAAACGAAAGTGGAACTTATAAAATGAATTTGAATCTTTCAAGTGCCGCTACTGGAGTATATTTAGTGAGAGTTGGAGGTCAAAACACAACTACTTACAAAACAGGAAGAGTAATTGTGAAATAATATACTAGTATTAATTTATAAAAAAAGCGTTTTCAAATTAATGAAAACGCTTTTTTTATTTTATGAAAAGAGTATTAATTGATGATAATTTTTTTAATAGTTTCAGAATTATTTGAAATTACTTTTAATAAGTAAATTCCTCTTGAAAAAGAGCCAGTATTAATTTGTTTTTTGTCAGTTGTAAAAGATTCTTTAAATACTTCCTTTCCCAATAAATCATATATTATAATAGTTCCATCGTCAACAATTGTTGAATTTTGAACCCACAATACTTTATTGGCAGGGTTTGGATAAACCGTTAAGTTTTCAAATACATTAGTATTTGTAGATAAAACACCCCATCTGTCTTCAGCAGCTTCTCCACCCCAAATTATTGTTGCTAAATATGGATTGTCTATAAATGGATTTCTGTTCCCATATACCGATTCTAAATGTGGATTGTGTTGGTCCTCATATTCATTTACCGGATCGTCAATATTCCATTGCAAATAAACCTGAAGCATCTCATTAGCAGGTTGTGTATCGCCAGAACCATTTAAAGAAGGTAAACAACGTGTTCCATAACGAGTATACATATACATCATCATTCTTGCAGTATCTCCTTTCCACTCATCACCAGGATACCAATTATTGCCTATATTTCCAGAATTACCAGAACCATCTGCAAATTTACGATTACCTCTATCTCCATTCATTTGTTGGTCAGTAGCTTTTAAATTATGTGGATCAGCAATAATCCCAGTAGAATTATTACTTGCGCTTCCCATTTCGGGATCTGAATTAGATCTAGCAAAAACATGCTCTCTGTTGTATTCACAATTTGAACCTCCAAAATCATCTTTATCTCTTGATCTCTCTATTGTACAATTAGAATTATCATAACCATAAAACAATAGTACATCTGAAGTGTCATCAGGGTTTTCATCTGTTATCTTCATCGTATCTCTTACATCACCATAGGTGAAATTTGTATTTGTAATTGCAATTTTAGATTGTAACTCAAGGTATAAATCCTGCCCAGTTAATGTTAAATCTACATCATTATAATAGGGTTGTTGTGCTAAAATATTTTGCACAATTAACATAAATAATACTAAAGTAATTTTTTTCATTGTTTCTTGATTTAATTGTTTTTTTGTAGCAATGCCATATAGAAGCCATCAAAGCCGCTTTCGCTTGGAAATACTTTCTCTTCTTTTACAAATTTAAAATCTTTTCCAGCTTCTCTTTTTAAAAATTCCTTTACTTGTAATTCATTTTCTGAAGGTAAAATCGAGCAAGTTGCATAAACCATTTGTCCACCAGGCTTGACCATGCGAGAATAAGAATCTAAAATTTCTATTTGTGTATCCTTTATTTTCAATAAAAATTCTGGCTGTAATTTCCATTTAGAATCGGGGTTTCTTTTTAAAACTCCAATACCAGAACATGGAGCATCAATTAATATTTTGTCTGCTTTACCAATTAGTTTTTTAATTACTTTGCTAGAATCAATAGTTCTAGTTTCAATGTTATGAGCCCCATTTCTTTTTGCTCTTCTTTTTAATTCCTTTAATTTATTTTCATAAATATCCAAGGCAATTATTTGTCCTTTATTTTCCATTAAAGCAGCTAAATGTAAACTTTTTCCTCCAGCTCCAGCACAAGTGTCAACTACTCTTGATCCGGGTTTTGGATTTAAAAATTTAGCAACTTTTTGTGAAGAAGCATCTTGAACTTCAAACCACCCTTTTTGAAATGCATCTGTTACAAAAACATTCGTGCGTTCTTTTAGTTTTAAAGCTTGAGGATGTCCTTTTAGAATCTCTGTTTCTATTTCTAAATCTTGTAAATTATTCTGTAATTGCTCTTTGGTAGTTTTTAAAGTATTTACTCTTAAAACAACATCGGCAGTTTGATTTAAAGCATTAATTTCTTTATCCCATTTTTTTCCTAATTCAGCTACTCCTAATTCATCTAGCCAATCTGGGATAGATTCTTTGTATTTTCTAATTTTAGATAATTCATCAAATTTTCCCTTTATCTTTCTAGTAGGAGTATTTTCAAATTGAGGCCAGTCTGGTATTTGAATTCCTTTTAAGGTTGCCCACACCGTAAAAAGGCGGAATAAGTTGGTTCGATCAAATGGTTCTTTTACTTCTGCTATTTTTGCATAAAGACGTTTCCAACGTACAATATCATAGGTAGTTTCAGCAATAAATCCGCGATCTCTAGATCCCCAACGTTTATCTCTTTTTAAAGTGTTTTTTAATACTTTATCAGCTTGTTTATGTTCATTAAAGATAAGTTGAAGAGAATCAATAGCTGCAAATACTAAGTTTCGATGTAATTTCATGTATCTATATTATTTTATTAAATCGATTACATACTGTTCGCTATTAGTCATTTTCTTTATATTGAATAATTTTAACATCTCGTTCCATAATTTCTAAATAGTTTACAAAGATATTATAATAAGCGCTATCGATTTGTTTACTTTTGAAAAAAAAAATATCAATGAGAATTTTCCTTATAATTTTAAGCGTTATTTCACTTATTTCTTGTAGTAAAAATGCATCAAAAGGCTTTACCTCAGTATCTATAGAACGTGTTTTCACTGATAGTTTAAGTATTCGTGCTATTGAACCTATGGATGTTAACAAAGTTTGGTTTGCAGCGAATAATGGAAAGGTTGGCTTGATTGATTACAAAACTCCAAAGTTAGCTACGATTAAATATGAAGACTCATTTCTTCATTTTAGAGCGATTTCTTCTACTCATAATGCTGTATTTGTATTAAGTATTGAAAATCCAGGTGTGTTATACAAAATTGGATTTAAAGATAATATTGCAACAAGTATAGAAGATGTTTATACAGAGAAAGGGG
>CAJXVL010000151.1 GCA_913061205.1 uncultured Flavobacteriaceae bacterium
AGATTCCTCTACGTCTCGTGGGCTCGGAGATGTGTATAAGAGACAGAAATAAATATTGCCATAACTAATAAAACTCCTATTGTCCAAAAGACCATTGCACCTACTCCCATAATTCGTTTTTTTATTTCTTAATTAGAAGCGAAAGATATGAAAGTTTTTGTTTTGCAAAAAAGTAAATCTCCAGATAATTTAACTAGCTAAGGACTGACCTAGGTCTTTAATATGCTGATACATTATAAACGTTAGTGTATTAAATGAATTATCAGGGATAACTTATAGATTACTGATTATGATATTTTTTTAAAATAGAATTCGTCAGGTCTTGATAAATATCTTTATACGGACTCTCTTTTAATAGATTCAACTGTTTTTCAATCGTTTTTTTATCATTTCTTTTGGCCGGACCTGTCTGGGCTTCAGCAGGAGAAAGGCTAGTAATCTTATTTGCAGTTTCTAAGATTAATGGCTTTAATAAATCGAAAGATAAAGATTGTTCTTGCATTAAATCATTAGCAACCTGATATAAATAATTCACAAAATTATTAACTATGACAGCACTTAAATGAATTTTTTCTCTTTTTTCTGAAGAAACCGCTAACACATTTTTAGAAATCGAATTTCCTAACTGTTTTAATAGGTCTAAATCAAAATCATTATCGGCTTCTATACAAATTGGAATTTCAGAAAAATCTACTTCACTATTTTTGGAAAAACTTTGTAATGGATAAAAAACACCTTTTCTGTTTTTATTTGAAAGAGCTTTCATAGCAACACTTCCTGAAGTATGTACTACTAATTTACCTCTTATAAGTAAACGTTCAGAAAATGTAACTATAGCATCATCAGGAACAGTAATAATATAAATATCTGCTTCTTTAATTTCAGTTAATAGAGAGGTTTTATGTAAAGTTGAAGGAAAAAAGCCTAATGCTTTTTCATTGTGATTGTAAACTTGTATGATTTTAAAATCTGATGAGTTATGGATTGCCTTCCACAAATGTGTAGCAACATTACCAGCTCCTAATAAAACGATGGATTTCATAGTACGAAGATAATAATTTTTAAAAGTTAAAAGCTTGCTAAATAAATGAAACATTAATTACCCAATAAATTCTTCTAATTTATTTAAAATATCTTCTATGAATAATATTAAACTTGTGAAGCTATAGCTAGTCTAATTCAGGATATTTATATAGAATTAAGTGAAAAAAAATTTAGAGATATCATTTTGAGATATTACTATATTTTTAGTTTAGATATATAGTTGCTTATTTCAATTTGACAAACGCAAACATACTAAAAGTAGGGGTTTAAAAACCAGTATTTTTATGTTTATAAGTATCTTTCAAAACAAACCAAAACTGTAGTTATATTCATTAATAATTATCAGATAATTACTTAAATTTGCTAAAATTTAATCCTCCATGATAAAGAAAATATTTTCTGTTCTTTTTTCTACACGTTTAACTGCTGTTTTATTTATTGTTTTTGCAGCTGCAATGGCAACAGGAACATTTTTAGATGCATCTGCTGAAACTTCTCCAACACCTTACACTAGAGAGTTGGTTTATAATGCATGGTGGTTTGAAGCAATAATGGTATTGTTTATGATTAATTTTATAGGCAATATAGGCAAGTATCGGTTATTTAGAAAAGAGAAATGGGCAACATTAACACTGCATTTAGCATTTATTTTAATTATTATAGGCGCTTTTATTACCAGATACATAAGTTTTGAAGGTGTGATGCATATTCGTGAGGGTGCAACTGAAAATACCATGCTTTCTTCAGATGCCTATATAACAACTTTTATTGATGGAGATTATGAAGTCGGTGGTGTTCAGCAAAGACGAACTATATCACCAATCCTTGTGAGGTTATCTGAGAAATTAAATAACTATTTTGAAATAAATTCCGATTATAATGGCCAAGAAGTAACCATTAAATATAAAGATTATATAAATAATGCCAAAGAAAGTGTTGTTTTTGCTGAAGGAGGTAAAAATTATTTAAAGTTAGTAGAGGCTAGTGATGGAGAGCGTCATGACCATTGGATAGGAGAAGGAGAGGTTTTAAATATTCATAATATATTAGTTTCCTTTAATAACCAAACCGAAGGAGCTATCAATTTAATGTATAATGACGGGGTCTATTCAATTGCTTCTCCCTTTGAAGGCGAATGGATGCGCATGGCTGATAAAAAGAAAGGTGAATTATTAAGTGACTCGATTCAGCCTTTAAATTTACGATCTCTTTACCAAGTTGCAAACATGTCTTTTGTAATCCCTGATCCTGTGATGCCAGGCGATTTTGGTATTGTTAAAGCACCTAAAGATGAACCTACCAATATGAGTGCTATTACTTTTGAAATAAGTTCAAATGGAGAATCTGAAACAGTATATGTACTTGGCGGAAAAGGAGTAACTAAAAGCCCAGTAGTTACTGAATTAGCTGGACTTAAAATTTATTTAGCTTATGGTTCAAAAGAATATAAACTTCCATTTAGTATAACATTAAATGATTTTATAGCTGATAAATATCCGGGTACTCTAAAAAATTATTCAGCATTTAAAAGTAAGGTTACCGTAAATAAAAGTGATACTGAATTCTATGATTACGATATATTTATGAACAATATATTAGACGAGCAAGGCTATCGCTTATTTCAATCTTCTTTTGATGGAGATGAAAAAGGAACCATACTTTCAGTTAACCATGATTTTTGGGGTACTTGGATTACTTATATTGGTTATACACTATTATACTTTGGTTTAATGGCTATTTTATTTGATAAAAACACTCGTTTTTCAGATTTAAAAAAAATGCTTGAAAAAGTAAAAAAGAAAAAAACAGCTTTAATTACCATCCTACTGGTTTTAATTTCTTTTACTGGGTTTGCGCAGAATGAAAATTCACATAGGACTAAAATTTCAAAAGAAAAGTTAGATTCAATTATTATTGCGAATGCAGTTAGTAAAGAACATGCAGCTAAGTTTGGCCATTTGGTGATTCAAGATGATGGCAGAATGAAACCAGTAAATACTTTTGCTAGTGAATTATTAAGAAAGATTAGTAGAAAAAACTCTTATGCTGGACTTGATGCGAATCAAGTTTTTGTTTCAATGGTTGAGTTTCCGAGATTATGGTTGGAGGTACCTATCATGTCTTTAAAGTGGCAGAATGATAGTATTAGAGAAATCATAGGCATTAATAAAGGTGTTAGTCGTTTCTCATTAATGGATTTAATTGCTGAAAATGGAAATAATAAATTAGGACCTTATATTGAAGAAGCATCAAAAACTACCAATAAAAATCAGTTTCAAAAAGATTTCATGAAAGCATATGAAAACTTTTATCTATTAAATCAAGCGCTAAGTGGTAGTATGTTTAAAATTTTTCCAATTCAGGACGATGAAAACAACCGTTGGGTTTCCTATCCAG
Source organism: uncultured Flavobacteriaceae bacterium (assembly GCA_913061205.1). GTDB lineage: Bacteria > Bacteroidota > Bacteroidia > Flavobacteriales > Flavobacteriaceae > Marifrigoribacter. The sequence goes on from CAJXVL010000151.1 coordinate 3,442, forward strand.
AATTGACCGAGGTAAATTATAGCAAAAAGGATTCAGCTATTGCTAAAAATATACTTCCTTATTACTTTGAAACATTGCGAGAAGCTAGAAAAAGTGGGAATTACAATACTGCAGATGATTTATTAAAAGGAATTACAAAGTTTCAGAACAAATTTGGGGCAAGTGTGATGCCTACAGAGAATAAAATAAATGCTGAAGTATTATATAACAAAGTGGATATATTTAATCGATTGTACAAATATTTTGCAGTGGTTGGAATGCTAATGTTTGTTTTTATAATTCTTCAAATTTTTAAAGAAAATAAAAATATTAATGCGATTGTTAAATTTTTTAAATACTCCATTTGGATCTTATTTGTTTTACTTACATTAGGATTAATAGCCAGGTGGTATATAAGTGGACATGCGCCATGGAGTGATGCGTATGAATCTATTATTTATGTAGGTTGGGCTACCGTATTTTTTGGTTTGGCTTTGGGTAAAAAAAGTTATTTAACCATTGCATCTACCGCATTTGTCGCAGCTATTATATTATGGGTAGCTCATGAAAACTGGATAGATCCTGCTATATCTAATTTACAGCCTGTTTTGGATAGTTACTGGTTAATGATTCACGTTGCAGTAATAGTAGGTAGTTATGGCCCACTTACCTTGGGTATGATTTTAGGATTGACTTCGTTGCTTTTAATGGTTCTTACCAATAAAAAGAATTTCAAAAAAATGAAATTAAATATTAAAGAGCTTTCAATTATTACTGAAATGGCCTTAACAGTTGGATTAGTTATGCTTACTATAGGAAATTTTTTAGGTGGTCAATGGGCTAATGAAAGCTGGGGACGATATTGGGGCTGGGACCCTAAAGAAACTTGGGCATTGATTAGTATTATGATTTATGCTTTTGTTATTCACATGCATTTGGTACCAGGTTTAAGAGGTAAATGGACTTTTAACTTTGCTTCTGTAGTGGCGTATGCATCTATTATGATGACTTATTTTGGTGTAAACTTCTATTTAACAGGATTGCATTCTTATGCAAGTGGTGATGTACCAGTTACTCCTAGTTTTGTTTGGTATTTTACAGCTTTTGTTTTTGTATTGAGTGCAGTAGCATATATCAATTACAAAAAGTATTTTATAAAATAAGGTGAAGCTTTAAAAATTCACCTTTTTTATGAATTAATTATCCTTAATCCATATTTATAATTAATGTTTAAGTTCATTATTTACTCTTAAAACAATACTATTGGTAGTTTTTTAAATTACTATTTTGCACAACAATACTTCCGTTAGAAGCACCAAGTTGTGAAACCATACTGTAATTATCATTACCAAATTGAGAAACAAAACTTCCATTTGTGGCTCCATTCTGGCTGGTAATAGATGTATTACGATTACCTAATTGAGCTACTAAACTTTCGTTTGAGTTTCCAAATTGTAGAAGCCCATTACTATTAAAATCTCCAAATTGTTCAACATCAGAATCATTTTTATTGCCATTTTGTATGGCTAAGCTTCCATTAGAACTCCCATATTGATCAATGGTACTTGAATTATCATTTCCAAGTTGGTCAATAAAGTTAGTATTGTTAGTTTCTTCTTGAATAACATCACTAATATTATTCATTCCTACTTGTAGAACTTCAGATTCATTAGCATTACCATCTTGATTTACAATGTTAGTATTTCTAATTCCAATTTGTTCTAAACTGGATACATTAGCACCCCCTAATTGAACTACATTAGAAACATTAGTCGATCCATCTTGATTTACAATGCTAACATTTGCGTTTCCAATTTGTTCTAAATTTGATAGGTTAGAAATCCCTAACTGGACTTGACTAGAAAAATTGTTTGATCCATCTTGATAAACAATAGATCGGTTAGTCGCCCCTAATTGCTCTACATAAGTGACATTAGCTAATCCAATTTGGTTGATTTCACTGTAGTTAGATTGAGCAAAATTTACGGTCGCCGACATTAAGGCTATTATAGAGCTGTCTCTTATACACATCTGACGCTGCCGACGACTCCTTACGTGTAGAT
>CAJXVL010000152.1 GCA_913061205.1 uncultured Flavobacteriaceae bacterium
TTTTAATAAAACATCCTTTTTTAGAAATAAATATCTTTTTTGTGTTTTTTATTTATTGATATAAAACTATCCATATAGAAGAGCTACACAAGCTTTAAACTATTTAAGATAGATGATTTTTATTTTAAAAATTTATATTTATTCTTAAGGAGGTATGTTTCAGAATATCCTGTTTTTTCTGATACTTCTGAAATTAATCTTTTATTTAAAAGCAGTTTTTTTGCTAATTCTAACCGTTCTTGTTTTATGTATTTAGCGGGCTTAAAATTTTTATTGATACTATTAATATCATTATAATCTAAGTTAAATTCAGCTTCTAACATTTTTAAAGTCACACGGCTTAAGTTTTTATTAATGAAACGCTTAATATTAGATATCAATTGTTCATCTGAAATATTTTTTTTCCTTAATTTTTTTATAATTAGTATCAAAATAACAATTAATAGTAGTGCTCCGAAATATAGATATGGTTTTTGACTGCTTATTTTAAAATTTTTAAAAATTAGATTCTTTTCAAAATCAACTAGATTATCTATCGTGTATATTCCATGAATACTCCCAAAACTTATTTTATTATTTTTTTTGTAAACTGCATGTTTGTTAAATTCATCAACTATATAATTATCGATGATCAGTTTTTTTGATTTTTCGAAGATACTTAGTCCATTATTTCCAGATAAAAACACCAAATTGTCAAAATCTGAAATGGTATGAGCTGTATTTTTAATAGGAATTTTATCTATTAATTTTAGCCCGTTTTTTGTTCTTTTATAAGTAAGTAATATTTTATTCTCAGAAATAGCATAAAAATCATTACCATTTGTATCACTTTCTATAATATCATTAATTTGATGAGTAATATCTTGATCTATCACATCAATCTTATTGGTATTTACATTTATCGAAATGTACCTTTTATTGTCTATAAAGTGAAATTCATTTCGGTCTTTAATTCTTGCCTTTATTTTATTTCTTATGGGTATAATATTATTTTCAGCGGTATAAATTAATTCAAAAACATTCGACTCGTAATCATAGTTATATATCCCCTTATCAGAAATAACTAAATATTTAGAATCCCCAATAGCGTATATATTTGATATTCTTCCATATTCACCTTTTGTTCTTATTGAATTATCATTATTATATAACTTAGTTTCTGTATTATTTTTATAACTCACCAAACCATTATAACATACAAATGTTATACTGTCAAATTCTTTAATTTGCCCATCTGTATAGGTGATTGTATTTAATTTATTTCCATTAATATAAACCCCTTTATAACTGCCAACTGCGTTTTCAGTTATTGATCTTACACTTCCAAAAGGTTTAAATGAGTAGGTGAGGCTATTATAAATTAATAATTGTCCTCTTGCTATGAGGTAAAGGTCATTATCCAGGTAAGCAAAATCGGTTGTTGTTTTGTTAATTAATTCAGGATATGCTATCGGAGATTCTACAAACTTAACTTTATAATTATTGTTTTTTTCAAAAATTGAATTGATGGGTCCGGTAATAGATGCATCAAAAAGGTTTAAGTTATCATCAGACGAATTGACTATAAAGATGCCCTTGTTAGAACTAACATATAAGTCATTTTCATATGCCACAAAATTATAAAAAACTTTGTCGTCATAAATTTTTTTAATTATAAAGCCTTTTGAAAGGCTATTGGTAAAGCCATTGTTAAACAAAACAATAAAACTTAAAATAAATTTAATGTAAAACATCCCTGATCTTTAAGATACAATTATAGTGTATATTTTTTGTTGTGACAAAAATTATATTTTTTATAAAATATCTTTTTTTTATTTTTTTTATCTTTTTTTATAAAATATTGATTTTATGTTTAGATGCAGTTGCTACAAATAAATCACCTATTATACAATTTCGAAAAAAGATAATTTATTAGAAAACAAATAATAGAATACAGGACATTTTGTAAATCAACATTTTATAGCAAAAAAAGATATTTGCTAAAATTTTATGTGTGGAACATCCTTTTTAATTAAACTAATTTTAGCCTCTAAATCCTTTATAAATAAAAGATGGTCTTCGCTATTAGGATTAAATGGTTTGTGTTTCAAACTTGATTGAATTGCTAAAATAGCTTTTTGTAATGGCTCTGTTTCGGAAGAAATCCAGGCTTTATTAAAGGCTTCCCAAATTATGCTAACAGCAGTATTATTGGGATGAATCATATCTTCTTTATAGAAACGATAATCTCGCAATTCATCCATCATTATCTCATAGGAAGGAAAGTAAAAAAGAGTTTTTAAAAGTGATTCACTGGATAAAACTTGGTGAATGGCAGTTATCAAATGGGCCTTGCTTAAATTATTATCAACAAAGCCATTTTTTAAATGTCTTACCGGAGATACAGTTGTTATGATGAAAGCTTTCGGGTTGTTTACTTTTATTAATGAAATTACATTTGATAGCGAACTATTAATATCACTAACACTAAGCAATTCTTTTTTAAATTCCTTTTGTGGAATCTTAAAACAATTTGCTACGAGCTTTTGAGATTTTACAAATCGATATACCCAAGCTGTTCCAAAGGTTAAAACTATGTGGGTTGAATTTAATAAATAGACTTTTAATTCGGCTAGTTTCCTATTTATCAATACTAGAAAATCTTTTTTATTGCTTGTATTTATGGAAGAATGCATCTCAAAACAATACCACCGTTCATTTTTAAAAAAAACATCTTCCTCAGTAAACGAATTATCTTGCAGTGCTCTTTCTATAATATTCTCAATTGCTTTTGGATGAAACAAAATACCAAAGGGATTTTGTAATGTTTGAAACTTAGCATAACTCAACTTATCTCCAATATTTTCTACAAAACAAGATCCTAATAAAACTATTTTAGAATCATAGTCGATCTTAGGTTGTTTTGAGGCTATCGGTATTTTAGTTTGAAGTTTCATCTGTTTTACCACAAAAGCTAAACGTTAACTGCATTTAAAAAATATAATCTTTTCCTTTACTTAACGCTTCGCTTAATCCATCTGGATTCTTCCCTCCTGCTGTTGCAAAGAAAGGTTGACCGCCGCCGCCACCTTGAATATAGGTGCCCAATTCCCTAATGATTTTTCCTGCATCCAAATTTTTAGAAGCTACCAAATCTTTAGAAATATAACAAGAGAGCAATGCTTTTCCATTTTGATTGGTTCCTAACAAAAGAAATAAATTATCGATTTCTCCTCCTAATTCAAATGAAATATCTTTAATACCATTGGCATCCAAATCCACTTGCTTTGCTAAAAAGTTAATCCCATTCATTTCCGAAATCTCGTTTTTAAGATCCGCTTTTAAATTTTTTCCTTTTTCTTTTAAAAGGGTTTGAATCTGCTTTTTTAAATCTGAATTTTCTTCTTGTAATGTAACAATACTTTTTAAAGGGTCTTTTGTGTTTTGAAGCACTTTTTTTACTTCTTTAAATTTATTGGAGTTGGAAATAAAGAAATCTTTTGCAAATTCTCCAGTAATGGCCTCAATCCTCCTTATTCCTGAAGCTACAGCTCCTTCATGAAGAAGAATAAAATGCCAAATATCTTTTGTGTTTTCCACATGGGTTCCTCCACAAAGCTCTACTGAATTACCAAATTTTATGGTACGAACTGTATCGCCATACTTTTCTCCAAAAAGAGCAATTGCACCCTCATCCAATGCAATTTGTAGCGGAATATTCCTTTTTTCTTTTAAACTTAATCCTTCTCTAATACGAGCGTTTACAAAATTTTCTACTTGAATTAATTCCTCTGTCGTTACTTTACTAAAATGTGAAAAATCAAATCGCAATCCACGACTGTGAACCATAGATCCTTTTTGAGTCACATGCGTCCCTAAAACAGTACGTAAAGCTTGATGTAATAGATGAGTCGCACTATGATTTGCTTCTGTATACGACCTTATTTTCTTATCAACAACTGCTTTAAAAGTATCATGTATATCTTTTGGAAGGTTCTTGATATAATGAATAACTAAGTTGTTTTCTTTTTTAGTATCTACAATATAAACCAAATCTCCATGTGAAGATTCTAAATATCCTTTATCTCCGTCTTGTCCACCACCTTCAGGATAAAATGGTGTTAAATTGAATACTACTTGGTAGAACTCACCATGCTTTTTTGTTTTTGTTTTTCTATAACGAGCGATCTTCACTTTTGTTTCTAAATAGTCATAGCCAATAAATTCCTGAACATCGTCTTCGACCAGTACAATCCAATCTCCTGTTTCTACTTTGGTGGCCGCTCTTGAACGTTCTTTTTGCTTTTGAAGTTCTGACTCAAATTCAGCTTCGTCTAGGTCTAGCCCTCGTTCTCTTAAAATTAAAGCGGTTAAATCTTTAGGGAATCCAAAAGTATCATACATTTCAAATGCTTTTTTACCAGAAATTATGCTAGAATCTGCATTCTGAATAACATTTTCTAATAATACTAAACCTTGATCTAAGGTTCTTAAAAACGAATGTTCTTCTTCTTTAATTACAATAGAAATTAATTTATTTTCTCTTAGTAACTCAGGAAAAGCAGTTCCCATTTGTTTAGTTAAGGTGTCGACTAACTGATATATAAATGGTTTTTTAGTGCCTAAAAAAGTAAAACCATAGCGAACAGCTCTTCGTAAAATTCTTCTAATTACATATCCAGCTCCTGTATTACTGGGTATTTGTCCGTCAGCAATTGAGAATGCCACCGCTCTAAGATGATCGGCAATAACACGAATAGCAATATCTATTTTTTCGTCTTTACCATATTCATTGTTCGTGATGGTTTCAATCTCTTGCATTAAAGGTCTAAAAACATCGGTGTCGTAATTGCTTTGTGTTTTTTGCATGACCATACAAAGGCGTTCAAAGCCCATTCCTGTATCTACATGCAATGCTGGAAGGTTTTCTAAACTTCCATTCGCTTTCCTGTTAAATTGCATAAAGACCAAATTCCAAAGTTCGACAACTTGAGGATGGTCTTTATTTACTAAATCCAATCCACTAATTTTTTCTCTATCAGCTTTGGGTCTAATATCTACATGTATTTCACTACAAGGCCCGCAAGGTCCCTGTTCTCCCATTTCCCAAAAATTATCTTTTTTGTTACCGTTTATAATTCTCTCTTCTGGCAGTAAATTCTTCCATAAATCATAGGCTTCTGTATCCCTATCTAAACCTTCAGATTGATCTCCCTCAAATATGGTTACATATAAAGAATCCTTATCAATTTTCATCTCCTTGGTTAAAAACTCCCAAGCCCATTCAATAGCTTCTTTTTTAAAATAATCTCCAAAACTCCAATTCCCTAACATTTCAAACATCGTATGGTGATAGGTATCCATACCTACTTCTTCTAAATCGTTATGTTTTCCACTTACCCTAAGACATTTTTGGGTATCGGCAACTCGTTTATTCTGTATCGCTTTATGACCTAAAAAATATTCTTTAAACTGAT
>CAJXVL010000153.1 GCA_913061205.1 uncultured Flavobacteriaceae bacterium
CGAGATTCCTCTACGTCTCGTGGGCTCGGAGATGTGTATAAGAGACAGTTCTTCTCCAGATTCAGAAGTTAAAAGTATTCCTGCAAATGCACCAACAATTGCTCCTAAAACTATTCCAGTTAAAAATTTTGATTCCTTTGACATATTAAATTATTTAAACTTATAGTAAATGTACTATTAATTTCGAATTTATAAAGAGAAAAGATTGTTAAACTATTTGTTGATGTTTGTATTGTAATTGTTTTCAATTTCCATATTTTTGCAAAAATTTTAAAAAGATGAGAACAGACAGAACGTTTACTATGTTAAAGCCTGATAGTGTTGAAAAAGGACATATTGGTGCAATACTTGAAAAAATTACAGCTTCAGGATTTAGAATTGTTGCTATGAAACTTACACAAATGACCTCAGACGATGCAAAAGCTTTTTATGCGGTGCATAGTGAGCGTCCATTTTATGGAGAGCTAGTAGAATACATGACTCGTGGTCCTATTGTTGCCGCGATTCTTGAAAAAAACAATGCGATGGAAGATTTTCGTACCCTAATAGGTGCTACGAATCCTGCAGATGCTGCAGAAGGTACTATTAGAAAATTATACGCAGCCTCAATAGGTGAAAATGCTGTTCATGGAAGTGACAGTGATGAAAATGCAGCAATTGAAGGTGCTTTTCATTTTTCAGGTAGAGAAATGTTTTAGTACATAAGTTACGAGATTAAAAAATGCCTTCACTCTTGTGAAGGCATTTTTTATAATTTATAATTTAGCTTGTTAATGGAAAATCTATATAATTGATTTTTAGCTCGCTTTTAATATCTTTATCGAAGTACCAACTTTGTAATTATTTGTTTTCCCATTTCTTGATTAATCATCCCTATAATTTTTGTTTTCCCATAACTTAACTCTTCTCTTAAAACGGAAGAACTTAATTGTACGTATAGTACCTCTCTATCTAATTTAATAGCGGTAGTATATTTAGAAATAGCGTTTCCCATTACCGAATGCCAAGCATCTTCAATAGATACTTTATCCAAACCTTTTTGTAATCTATTTGCATCGATAAAGCCTTTTAAAGCATCACTCATATTGCCATTATCACCTATTCTTCCTTTTCTTTTTGCCATTTTATAATTTAAACATTTTATAAGATTGGTGTATTTTTTTAATTACATTTTCTGTTCTATCTGAATGAGTATCACTAATAAATAACTGTCCAAAATCTTCATTTTTAACTAAAGATATTATTTGCGCTACGCGAAGTTCATCTAACTTATCAAATATGTCATCCATTAATAATATTGGATTTACTTTGCTGTGTGCTTTTATAAAATCGAACTGAGCTAGTTTCAAGGCTATTAAATAAGATTTTTGTTGACCTTGTGATCCAAATTTTTTAATTGGATGGTCTTCAATTTCAAAATTAAGATCATCTTTATGAATACCATAATTGCTGTATTGTGTTATTTTATCTTTTGCCGCATTCTCTTCCAATAACACTAACAATTCTTTTTCATTTAATTGACTTTTATAAGAAAGTGTAACCGATTCCTTTGAGTTACTTATGGATTGGTATCGTTTTAAAAAAATAGGCATAAATTCTTCTAAAAACTCTTTTCGTTTTTCAAAAATTGTAGTTCCTAAATCATGTAATTGTAAATTATAAATGTCTAATGTTTCTTGGTTGTATGTATTATTAATTGCAAAATATTTTAAAAGTGAATTTCGCTGTGTTAATACCTTATTGTAATTTAATAGGGTTTGAAGGTAATTAGAATCACCTTGTGAGATAACTCCATCTATAAATTTTCTTCGAGTATCACTCCCTTCCATAATTAAATCTCTATCAGTAGGAGAAACGATTACTAAAGGTAAAAAACCTATATGCTCACTAAATCTATTATACAATTTTCCATTGCGTTTGATTACTTTTTTATGACCTCTTTTAGCGCTAACAATAATTTTTTCCTCTCTATTTTTTTTGGTATAATTTCCTTCAATCACAAAAAAATCTTCTCCATGTTTAATATTTTGAACCGTTAAAGGATTAAAATAACTTTTTCCGAAGGAAAGATGATAAATTGCATCTAAAACATTCGTTTTACCAACCCCATTATTACCGACTAAGCAGTTAATCTTTGAATCGAACTGAAAAGAAACCGTTTCAAAGTTTTTATAATTGAGAAGCGATAGGTTTTCTAAAGTCATATTTAGTAGCTGTTTAGAGGTGTTTTAATGTTTGATTTTTAATTAAAAAAATAGTGTTTTTATTTGATTGCAAATTATTGAAAAATAATAAAAAGTTGTGCTTTTATTATGTAATAAAAATTATATTTTTGCAGGATAACAAAGTTAGATTATGGCAACATATAAGAAAAAAGGGAATAAACCTAAAAATCAAGCCGAGAAGATTTCTCAGATAGAACAAGAAAGTACAACGGCAGAAGTATTTAGTTCCTTAGATGAGGGGGCTTCAAGAACAGAAGCTTGGGTAGAAAAAAATCAAAAAGCAATTTTAATATTTGTTGGAGTTGTGGCAATAAGTGTTTTAGGGTATTTAGGATATCAAAATTTTATCCAAGAGCCTAAAGAGACTGAAGCAATGAACGAAATGTTTCAAGCTCAATCTTACTACGAACAAGCATTAATTGCTTCAAAAAAAGATTCACTTTTTAATTTATCCTTAAATGGAGGTAATGGTAAATTTGGATTTGTAGATATTATAGATAACTATGGCGGTACAAATGCTGCTAATTTAGCAACGTATTATGCAGGTATTGCTTATTTAAATACTGGTAAATACCAAGAAGCAATTCAGTATTTAGACAAGTTTAAAGCTGATGATGCTAATGTTGCTCCAATTGCAAAGGGAGCTATTGGTGATGCTTTTGCACAATTAGAACAACAACAAGATGCTTTAAAATATTATGAAAATGCTGCTTCAATGAGTTCTAGTGACTTAACAGCACCTCGGTTTTTATTGAAAGCAGGAATTACAGCAATTAATTTAGGAAAGTCAGCTATAGCATTAAAACATTTTAATACAATTATTGAAAACTACCCTAAATCTCCAGAATCAAAAAAAGCAATCTTATATCAAGGAAAAGCGGAAGCAATGCAGTAATAGATATGGCGACTGAAAATAATAACTTATCAGTTTACGATAAAGCAAGAATCCCAAACGCGAAGAATTTTCGATTTGGGATTCTTGTTTCTGAGTGGAATCCTTCTATTACAGAAGGTATGTTTCAAGGTGCTTTTGATACAATTATAGATTGTGGCGGTATTAAAGAAAACATCGTTCGGTGGAATGTGCCTGGAAGTTTCGAATTGGTTTATGGTGCTAAGAAAATGCAAGAAAGCTATGAAATGCTTGATGCTATTATTGCAATAGGAAGTGTTATAGAAGGTGAAACTAAACATTTTGATTACGTATGTGAGGCTACTTCTAATGGGATTATGCAATTAAACTTAAATAGTGATATTCCCGTAATGTTTTGTGTTTTAACCGATAAAACACTCCAGCAAGCAATTGACCGTAGTGGAGGAATTCATGGTAATAAAGGGGTAGAATCTGCAATAGTAGCTATTAAAATGGCGCAGTTACGGAAAGATGCTAAATTTTAATATTTAAGAATTATTTTTTAGATTTTAGATTTTCTATCTTTGAATGATAGAACTATTACTTTTCCTATAAAAAATTTAATGCCTGAAAATCTAGAATTAGAATTAGCTTGGGATTTTGTTGAAAAAACAGATCGCTCTATTTTTTTAACAGGAAAAGCAGGTACCGGAAAAACCACCTTTTTACATTCCTTAAAATCCAATTCTTTAAAAAGATTAATTGTAGTAGCACCAACTGGTGTTGCAGCAATTAATGCAAAAGGTGTGACGATCCATTCATTTTTTCAAATGCCTTTTGGTCCTATTTTACCGGAGGTATCTTCACTTCAAAAAAAAGAGACTTCATTTAAACATAAATTTAGTAAAATAAAAATCAATATTATTAAATCACTAGATGTATTAATAATTGATGAAATAAGTATGGTTCGTGCAGATTTGTTAGATGGAATCGATCAAGTCTTACGGCGTTATCGAGATCGTACTAAAGTATTTGGTGGCTTACAGGTTCTAATGATTGGTGATTTACAACAATTGGCACCTGTTGTTAAAAATAACGAATGGGAGCTTTTAAAAACCTACTATAACACACCATATTTTTTTAGTAGCAAGGCTTTTATTGAAAGTGCTACTGTAAATATTGAATTAAAACATATTTATCGACAGGATAATCAACGTTTTATTAAAATATTAAATGAGATAAGAAACAACAACCTTTCAGATGATTCTGTTACGGAATTAAATAAAAGGTATTTACCGGATTTTACTCCAAAGCAAGACGAAGGGTATATTACTTTAACAACACATAATGGAAGAGCAAATATTCTTAATGATAAAGAACTTAATAAGCTAAAGGATAAAACACAAAATTATAAAGCTTTTATTCAAGGTAAATTTCAAGAAAACTCTTATCCAACTCACGAAAAGTTAATTTTAAAAAAAGGAGCTCAGGTGATGTTTATAAAAAATGACAGCAATTCTGAAAAGCGATATTACAACGGAAAAATAGGAAAAATAATTGCGCTAAATAAGAATGAAATTCGAGTTCATTGTCAAGGAGATTTGGAAGATATCATGGTAACACCAGAAACGTGGGAAAATGTGAATTATACATTAAACCCTGAAACCAAAGAAATTTCAGAAAACTCCGTTGGCTCTTTTTCACAAATGCCATTACGTTTAGCTTGGGCAATTACGATTCATAAAAGTCAGGGTTTAACCTTTGATAAAGCCATTATCGATGCCAATGCTGCTTTTGCTCACGGTCAAACTTATGTTGCCTTAAGTCGATGTAGAACTCTAGGAGGTATTGTATTGAAAAATAGAATAGCTACAGAGAGTATCATTACAGATTCCCGAGTTACTTCATTTAATAATAACGTTGCAGAAAATCCACCAAATCAGTTCGATTTAAATAACTCACAAAAAGTATTTCAATTAAACATGGTTGGTGAATTAATGAACTATTATCAGTTTATGTTTCCTGTAAATAGATTGATAGAAATTTATAACCGCAATAAAAATAGTTTTCAAGGAACTATTATCAATCCATTAATTCAAATAAAGGAAGTTGGAGTGCAACCGATTTTGGTAATCGCAAATAGCTTTAATAAACAATTGAACGATTTGTGTAAAGATGTTGTATTACCCGAAAATAATACGGTTGTTTTAGATAGAATTCATAAAGCGATTACCTACTTTATAAATCCTGTCTCTTATACACATCTGACGCTGCCGACGACTCCTTACG
>CAJXVL010000154.1 GCA_913061205.1 uncultured Flavobacteriaceae bacterium
GGTTTTTATGTTTTTTCAAAAAACTATTCCAATGCGCTAAATCTGGAGTTCCATGATCGCTTAAATTTAACTTTTTTAAGGTGATGGCATCTAATCCTTCTTCCAGCATTAAATTAGGCACATCGTAAATAGTGGATGCATCTATAGATTCTATTACAGCTTCCTGATGCACATTACAAAACAAAGCTAGTTTTCGTTTAATGTCATTTGATAAGTGATACTCTGTTCTACAAACCAAAATATCTGCATTGATACCACTCTCCATTAAAGTCTTTACAGAATGTTGTGTGGGTTTGGTTTTTAATTCACCAGCAGCTTTTAAAAATGGAATTAATGTTAAATGGATGACTAAAGCATTATCATCTCCCAACTCCCATTTTAATTGACGGACTGCTTCAATATAAGGCAAAGATTCAATATCACCAACCGTTCCACCTATCTCGGTAATAACTATATCAAAGTCTCCAGTATTTCCTAAAAGTTGTATTCTATACTTGATTTCGTTGGTAATGTGCGGAACTACTTGTACTGTTTTTCCAAGAAATTCACCCCTGCGTTCTTTTTGAATAACACTTTGGTAAATACGACCTGTTGTTACATTATTAGCTTGTGAAGTAGGCACGTTTAAAAAACGCTCATAATGTCCTAAATCCAAATCTGTTTCTGCACCATCATCAGTAACATAACATTCTCCATGTTCATATGGGTTTAATGTTCCTGGATCGACATTTATATAGGGGTCTAATTTTTGAATGGTTACTCTATATCCTCTAGCTTGCAGTAATTTAGCTAAAGATGCTCCAATAATTCCTTTCCCTAAAGAAGAGGAAACTCCGCCCGTAACGAATATATACTTTGTAGTGTTCATTTGTCCATATTATACGGGATGCAAATGTAAGGATTTATTGCCGAAGCAAGCAGATAAATAATAAGAAACAAATCAAAATATTAAGAATCTTAATAAAACTATAAATGATTGTTGCTTATTAGTCTATTTACGAATGAGTTTTAAGATCAAATCCTCCAGTCCATTTATTTTAATTTCATCCATTTCCATCATCATTCTCCCTAATTTACCCTCTGGAAATCCTTTGCGTTTATACCAGGTATAATAATACTCCGGAATTTTAACCAAGTGATAACCTTTGTATTTACCAAAAGGCATTTTATAATTTGCCAATTCAATTAAATGATTGGGATCAAAATTATTTCCAACGTTCATAAGCTATTAATTGTTGAGCTACATAAGTTTCCCACTCCAATTCTTTTTCTTTATTTTTTGAATGTTTTGACTCGCTATCAAATTTATGCTGCATCGCTTTTCGATCATCTTCGGTTTGGTAAAATAAAACTTCTAACTCTTCTTTCATATTATCAGAAAATTTAGTTTCAGCTATGCGTTCTTTAAAGATGCGTTTATACAATTCTGAAATATCGAAATGAGTTTGTTCGTGTTTTAAAATATAATCGGTAGCATCGTTTTTACTGTACCACGATTTCTGGGGATAAAAATTACAAAAAACATTAATCTTAATATTTTTATCACCATTTACTTCTTTATAAGAATAAGCAATACCAGAACTCGTACTTGCAACAAAAGCAATTCCCAAGAAATTTATTGCTTTAAAATCTGTCCATTGCAAGTTGTAATCTTCAGTCCATGCAATTTTTTCTTCTTCTATAGAAGGAAAAAAAAAATAAGCCGATAGGACTAAAATTATTGAAATTATTTTCATTGTTAATGGATAGTTGGTAATTTAAAAAGAGAGAATATCAAATTTTATAGCTGCTGCTAATTTATTAAAAGCGAATGTGAATCACTTAAAAATACTACAAAAAAATAAAATTATTCAAAGATAATTTATTCGACTACTTCCAGTTTTAATTCATTGTTGTATTTCATAATATAAAAAGCTTGGTTTTTATAACCTAAGTTTAACGTATTAAAATATTGAAACTTGTTTTCAATATACTCTGTTTTAATATCACTAATAGAAGCTTCTTCTAAAGTTATTGCATTAGCCAACCTTAATAACACATCGTAAGTAACATCAAAACCTCTAATTGCATAATGATTAGGCATTACTCCATATTTGTTTTTATAACTTACCAAAAAAGGAACCATTAAATCATAATCATAATGTTTATTTGATGACGGATATGTGAAATTTAAATTTGCTAAATGCACATTAGATACATCATGATAATCAAAAGCTCTTGATTTATTAACCGCAAAAAGACGTATGTTATTTTTTCCAATCTCAACATCATCTTCGTCTAATATGATCTCAGGAAATCCGTTTAAAAGCCCTACTACATTACTTACCAAAATAGGATTATCTGAATCTAAAATCACCCAATTTTCTTTAACCGTATCCAATTGGATCTGTATATCTTCAAGATATAAATAATTTCCTTCTTCAGGAACTATGGTCTTGGCGCTTGGTATAGCAGTCATAATTGTGCCTTTTCGTTGAGTCCACTCTTTTCCTGTAATTACAATTATATTAATAGTATCTAATCGTTTTATAATAAAATCCAACATTGCAGTTTCCATCAATTCGCTGGAAGGTATCGTTTGATATAAATTAGGATATTCTTTTAATTTAAATTTGCTCAATGGCGAAAAAACAGGAATATTTTCAGATTGTAATGCTGATGCAGCTTTCTCTATGTTTTTACTTAATAAAGGACCGATTACAGCATCGATTTCATTAAAATTATTTGAACTCATAATTTGCGCTACTTTTGAAACTTGACCTTCAGTATCATATATAGTAATATCCGTAGAAATCCCTTTATCTTTGGCAAACTCTGCTGCCATTAACACTCCACTATAAAAATCAATAGCTGCTCTTAAAGTACCATCAGATTTTAACAAATCGGTATTCACACTTAAGGAATCTAAATCAATGCGGTTTAATTTAAAAGGAAGCATCACCGCTAATTTCTTTTTGCTAGTATTTAATATATAATCCGCTAAATTGACAGCTTCAAACTTTTGAACATCTAGCGTATTATTTATTTTAGGAATTTTTAAGATCATTCCTTCTTTTAGGCCTTCAACAGCATATGGATTTAAAGCAATAATCTCTTCTTGGCTAAGACCAAACTTCACTTTTAACCTAAAGAATCCTTCTTTTGGCAATACTTCATAGAATTCATACTTATCATCACCTTCGACAAGAATCGCATTACTTGATATCTCTTTTTTAGGAACTATTATTTCTTCTCCAATAGCAAGATTTTTCGCCATATTTGGATTTAACACTTCTAGTTCAGCTATTGTGATATCATACTTTCTTGCAATCCCATACTTAGTTTCTTTAGGAAGTACTTTATGTTTTTTAATGGTATCATTTGCTGTTAAGGTTTCTTTATTAGTTGTATTACTTAAAGCTATAACATTAAAAACAGGAATATCAATTCGTTCTCCCTTGTTAGGTTCTCTAGCGTATAACTCTTTATTGTATTTCTTCAGTAAATCTTTAGATATATCATATTTAGTGGCAATGCTTTTTATGGTTTCTCTCTTTCTAACACGGTGTTTTTTTATAGAAATAATTACTTCTTCACCATAATTTGGTAAAATTAAAATGACACCTATTTTTATGACATGTTTCAAATCTGGATTTAACTGATAGATAGTTGCCTCTGAAACATTAAATTTTTTAGAGATGCTATAAACCGTTTCTCCTTTTTTTACAATGTGCCTTTGATAGTTATTTTGAGCAAATGAATTGTTCGCAAATAAGACAAAAAATAAAACTAAAAATAACTCCTTCATAAATTAATGGTTTTGGAATGCTTAAGATAAATCAAAATTAATTCCTTTTTTAGATCGGTTTATTCCCATTCAATAGTAGCAGGTGGCTTTGAACTAATATCATACACTACTCTATTAACGCCTTTTACTCTATTTATTATATGATTAGATATTTCTTGTAAGAATTTATAGGGTAAATCCACCCAATCAGCTGTCATTCCATCGGTAGATTCTACTGCACGTAAAGCAACTACTTTTTCATAAGTACGTTCATCACCCATAACTCCAACACTATTTACTGGTAATAACATCGCTCCTGCTTGCCATACTTTATCATACAAATTCCATTTTTTTAATCCCTCAATAAAAATAGCATCTACCTCTTGTAGTATACTCACTTTTTCAGCAGTGACATCTCCTAAAATACGAATTCCCAAACCAGGTCCTGGAAAAGGATGTCTTCCTAATAAGTCGGCATCAATTCCCATTTGAGCTCCAACTCTTCGAACCTCATCTTTAAAAATCATTCGCAATGGCTCAACTACTTTTAATTTCATAAAATCAGGCAATCCACCAACATTATGATGAGATTTAATGGTAGCTGAAGGGCCCCCAGTTGCAGAAACACTTTCAATAACATCTGGATAGATAGTTCCTTGTGCCAACCAATGGACATCTTCTACTAAATTAGCTTCATCATCAAAAACTTCAATAAAAACCCTACCAATAGCTTTTCGTTTTAATTCTGGATCACTAATTCCTTTTAAAGCATTCAAAAAACGTTCAGATGAATCTACTCCTTTTACATTTAAGCCCATATGCTCATATTGATCGAGTACACTTTGAAATTCATTTTTACGAAGCAAGCCATTATTTACAAATATACAATACAGGTTTTCTCCAATCGCTTTGTGCAATAAAACAGCTGCTACTGTAGAGTCTACTCCACCGCTTAAACCTAGCACTACTTTATCCTTTCCTAATTTTTCCTTTAATTCTGAAACTGTTGTCTCCACAAAAGCAGCAGGTGTCCAGGTCTGGGCTACCTTAGCAATTTTCACTAAAAAATTTTCCAATATATTTTTTCCATAACTTGTATGATACACTTCTGGATGAAATTGAATTGCATAGGTATCTTCACCATCAATGCGATAAGCTGCATTCACTACGTCCTTAGTACTTGCTAAACAAACCGCATTATCTGGAAGTTTTGCGATGGTATCACTATGACTCATCCAAACTTGACTGTCTTTTTCTACGCCTTCAAATAAAGTTTCGTTTTCTGAAACCTCTGAAAGGTTTGCACGACCATATTCTCTAATATCAGAAGGCACTACAATTCCACCATTAAAATGTGCTAAGTATTGAGCACCATAACAAATACCCAATAAAGGTTTGTGTGTTTTAATTTCTGACAGATCTGGATGTGGGGCATCTAAAGCACGAACCGAAAAAGGACTTCCCGATAAAATGACTGCTTTAAAACTATTTAAATTGCTTGGAATTTTGTTGTAGGGATGAATTTCGCAGTAAATATTTAATTCTCTTACGCGTCTTGCGATAAGCTGTG
>CAJXVL010000155.1 GCA_913061205.1 uncultured Flavobacteriaceae bacterium
ATCAATCTGGTTCTACACCCTCAGACCCATCTATGGCAATTGGTCCAAATCATGTGTTTGTAGTATTTAATACAGGTTTCTCAAT
The DNA here is from genome assembly GCA_913061205.1 of uncultured Flavobacteriaceae bacterium. GTDB lineage: Bacteria > Bacteroidota > Bacteroidia > Flavobacteriales > Flavobacteriaceae > Marifrigoribacter. The sequence continues at coordinate 86 of CAJXVL010000155.1, forward strand.
CTACGATAAGTCTGGAAATATAATGGTAGGTCCTTTGTCTCCCAATCCCGCTATTTTCCCTAGTTCTGGTTGTTGTGATTTAACAGCTTCTTACGATTCAGCTGCAGAAAGATGGGTGGTTTCTTTTCTTGGGAATGGTGCGCAAGTAGCTGTTTCTGATGGTCCAGATCCAATCAATGATGGCTGGTATAACTATAATATTTCAGCAATTAACGATTATCAAAAGCTTTCTGTCTGGAGTGATGGTTACTATATGACGGATAATACCTCTAGTAGTAACAGAGTCTGGGCTATGGAAAGAGAAGAAATGTTAGCTGGGAATACAGCACAAATACTTGGTTTCAATTTACCAGGCATTCAAACAAGTGGATTTTATAGTCCACAAGCTTTAAATGTTAGTGACGACAACATGCCTACAGCTGGTGGAGCAACCTTTCTTTATCTTCAAGACGATGCTTGGGGAGGTGTTTCTACTGATCACGTAAAATTATGGACTCTAGATATGGATTGGTCAGCTGGAAATGGAACAATGAATGCTGCTGTAGAAATTCCTGCAACAGAATTTATATCTGTTTTTGATGGAGGAAGTTTTTCAAATCTAACCCAACCAGGAGGAGGTTCAGCTGTTGATGCTTTGCAAGCTACAATTATGAATCAAGCTCAATTTAGGAAATTTGGAACTTATAATTCAGCATTGTTTAACTTCGTAGTAGATATGGACGCTTCAGGTGGAGAGTTGGCCGGTATTCGATGGTTTGAATTAAGACAAGATGCGGACAACGAACCTTGGTCGGTATACCAAGAAGGAACATATTCCGCACCAGATGGAAGGCACGCTTGGCACGGAAGTATGATTATGGATGCTGTAGGTAATATTGCAATGGGTTATACCTCCATGGCTGGTCCTACAACTCCAAATCCAACAGACTTTAGAATAAGCTCTTATTATACCGGTAGATTTGACGGAGATGCTAGTGGTGTTATGACCGTTAATGAAGAATTAATTGCTGCTGGTAATGCAAATATTCCAAGTACACGATATGGTGATTATGGAAAAATGGATATAGATCCCTCAGATGACACCACTTTCTGGTTTATTAATGAGTACCAAAATAGTGGACGAAAAGGAGTTGTTGGTGCATTTCAATTAGTTCCGCCACTACCTAATGATATTGGTGTAAATGGGATCCCAAATCCAAACACAGGTATTTTAACTGAAACAGAAACTATTGAAGTGTCTATCAGAAACTTTGGTGTTAATGATTTAACTGATCCAGAAGTGCAATACAGTATAGATGGAAACGCACCAATTATCGAAAATTATTCAGGCATTATCGCTGCAGGAGAATCAGATCTATATACTTTTATTACTCAAGCAGATTTATCTGAACCTGGAAATCATACGATCGTATCAAGAACAAATTTAGATGAAGATTCAAACCCAGCAAATGATGAAACAACAAAAACAATATTCAATGGAACTGTTTATTGTAACCCTGTAGCTGATTGTTCATTTGGTGATGGTTTTACAAATATTACTGTTTCTGAAATTAATAATGATTCTGGTTGTGAAGGTTATGCCGATTTCACAAACTTGGTTGCAACAGTAGAACCTGGAGAATCATATGATTTAACGGTTACTACAGGCTATGGAGATCAACATGTAAAGGCATGGATAGACTTTAACGATGACGGAACATTTTCAAATGATGAAGTAGTAGTTTCTAATTTTATAATTGCACCAGGTCAAGGTAGTGGTTCATATACTGATACAGCAATTTTAACAGTACCAGCTAACATACCAGCTGGTCAATCTCATAGACTGCGATTTAAATCTAACTGGCAAGCACCCGTTCCTAATGATGCTTGTGAACTTACACAATATGGAGAAACGGAAGATTATACTGCCAATTTGGGTATATTAAGTGTTGAAGATCTTTCAATTTCTAATGCAGAATTTACAGTAGTTAGCTTAGCAAATAATCAATTTGATATTACTTTAACAACTGAGTTTGATGGTATGGCATCAATAACTATATACAATGTTTTAGGTCAAATTTTAGCGTATAATAATCTAGAGAAACAAGGAAATAACTATGTTTATCGTTTAGATATGTCTTATGCTGATACGGGCGTCTACTTAATTAAAATAGGAGATAACGCTTCTAAAACATATAAGACCTCAAAGATTATCGTTAAGTAATTTTATAGCTTATCATTATTTATTAGAAGAGCGGACTTGGTCCGCTCTTTTTTTTTAAAAATAAGCTCTGATTTGAACACTACCCGTATGAACTGCTTTAAAAGTTTCACTCTTTCTTCCAAAATAAGATAAGTTTATATCTAAAAACTTGGTAATCCTTTTTTGTAATAATAACCGCCAAGTTAAATTAATATTAGGTTGTAAGCCTTCGAGCATTTGATAAGCTACAGGCGAATAAGCATTGCCAATAAAAGAATTATTTATATAATTAAACTCTCCGTTTATGGATATTTTTTGAGCGTTGGAATAGGCAAAAGAAACTCCAATTTTTTGTTGAGTCAATAACTCGAAATTACTAAGTTGATTTTCTTTATTTAAATATTGATAAAAAACATCAAACCGTGTTTGCGAATTAAATAAATATGAAATTTTAGGGTTTATTTCATAAGTGTTCAGTGTGTAATTTCTACTTTCAAAATTTTGAGTTAGACTTTTATTTTCTCCCAAAGCTCCTCTTAAATTTAGTAACCAGTTTTTCTGAAATTTATGGTTAAAATTAAGCTGATGGCTCTTTAATTTAACTTCTGCTAAACCTATGGATAAAAAATTTCTATTTGCAGTTAAAATGAAGGTGTAGTTAGTCGTAAACTTTTGTTTTCCTCTATTATAGAATAATGCATTCCTAAAATTACTTACCGATGATAATTCCTCAACACCATAATTTTCAAATGGATTTATAATAAATACATCGTTTTTTCTTCTTATTTTTTTGTCAATTAAAAATGAAGTTTGATTGTAAAAATGAGAAATAACTTTTCTAAAATCATTTCTAGTTGACCATTGTTGTGGATTTAAAGTTAAAGTCTGACTGATCTTAGTTTGACTTATTTTTACAAATATTTGATTGGGTAATAGTATTCTAATATATTCTGCTTCGTCTTGAAATTGAGCAACTTCAAATTCTTCTAAATCTTGTATTCCATTATTATTATAATCGTACCAGGTATAAATCCCTTCTCCAGGAGCTACTTTAACATAGGTAAACTCTTGTTGCGGTAAAACACCATTGTTGGTTTGTAAAGCAGTATTTAAACGGATGCCATTTTTTAAAAATGATTGGTTGTAAAGCAATCTAGAGTTTAATGATTTTTCACCTTCATTAAACTCGTCTTTATCTTTTAAAATTCTATAATTAGCAAACACAGATAATTGTGAGTTGGGTTTATTTAAGATTTTCGATTTTAAATAAACATCATTAGAAGTGGAGACTTTTGTCAATTCTGAATTTCGAAGACTGTCACTCACTCGATGGCGATAACCAACTTCAGCAAAAACTTTAGTGCTATCACCCAATCCTGTAAATACCTCATAGGCATTAAATTTTTGACTTACTGGAGTTAAACTGTCATTAATAACAGCTCGAACTTGATTGTCTTCTATTGCTAATTTTCCTCCAAGCCACGATTTCTTAAATGAATAGCTAGCAACATTATGTGTTCTGAAAAATTTTGAATTTAATTCAGACCCTTTACTTTGCAGGGTACTTCCATTGCTTACTAAATTTAATTTTCCAAAGCGTAAATTGAAATTTAAAACATTTCTATTTCCTGAAAAGTTTTCTGAATAATCTAAATTTTGAAATTCATACTTAAAGTTTCCAATTTTAGAATCTATATACTCCAACCCTCCAATTATAAAACGTTGATCACCCAACGGATTTGTTAAATTCCAATTTCTATTAAATTCTACAGCATACAGACGTTCTATGGTTCTAAAATCTTCATTAATTAAATTGATAGAAGCAAAAGCATCTAATTTTTTAGTTTCAGGTGTTTTTAAAATGGTTTGTTTGATGTTTAGTTCACCAGCAAAACCATTATTATTACCATTATCTATATTCGAAAACAGATTAAGATCATTAACACTTCCAGCTACTTCGAACGCAATCGTTGTTTTTTCGGTAGGGTGGTATGCTCCATTCACTCCTCCAACTTGTATTTTTGTGGGAGGAGTTAGTTGAATCACAGGGCCGTAATTTCCTTGTAATTCCCCGTCAATAGGTTCAATGTATTCAAAAATTCTATTGATAGCATTAATATCACTAACAATATAGTTACCCAATCCATTTCCTAATAATGTAAACCGAACACTGTACAATTCATCTTCTGCAATATTTGAAAACACAAAAGCTTCCACACCATTTATATCTTCTTTTTTATATAATATTTTGTTTTCAGAATAAGTATCTGGTATTGCTGAAGGAGCAATCATTTCAGAGGTGTTATCTCCTGCATCCCTTAAAATAGTCACTTGTTCTTCTGTTAAGCTTTGTTGTAAAGGTTGGTTTTTAGCATCACTTTCAGAATAAACATAAGCACCAATATCCAGTTTTTCACTGGTGTAATTCCCTCCTCCAAAACCTATAAAACGAGTGTAATTTCGATCCGTATATTGATATTCAACACGAATTCTCATATTTGCCGTAATTGGATAGGTAGTGTTAAATTTAACTTCACCTGCATTATAATCAATCACATAATCTTCACTTTCTCCTCTAGATAGCAAAAGTCCATTTACATAAACACGTTCACTTCCAGAGACTATTAAAATATAAAGCTCCCCATTTGGACCAACTAATTTGTAAGGTCCTTGATTTCCTTCTTGTCCAACAAAATCACTGCTTGAAAACACACCACGAACTAATGCTCCTGATGCAAAAACAGAAGTTTTTGCTCCAGATTTATGGTTGATGGTTCCTCCTAAAGAAATACCTTGAACCTTTTTAGTAAAATTTCCAAAATAACTTTTAGTATTCACTAAATCGACATCACCCGCTCTAATATTCCAATTGTCACTGTAAAGCTCTATAAATAGTTGATCAAACTCCTCTAAACTTTGAGAATACCCTGCTTCTTGTGAAGGAATATTAGAGTCTTGAATAGAAGCTCTAATCGATACTTTATCACTAAGTTTTCCTGTGATTTGAAGGTTCAATTCAGAATTTACAACAGCATTTTGAT
>CAJXVL010000156.1 GCA_913061205.1 uncultured Flavobacteriaceae bacterium
TCGGCAGCGTCAGATGTGTATAAGAGACAGGCTAAATACAGGTATTGGTTTAAAGTTAACAGATGATCCAATTCAAATGATAGAGGCTAATGTCTATATAATTACGGTACCAACTCCTACCAATAAATATAATCAGCCCGTGTTAATTCCGCTTCAAAAAGCCAGTGAAACAGTTGGTAAATTTTTAAAAAAAGAAGATGTTGTCATCATTGAATCTACCGTATATCCTGGAGCGACTGAAGAGATTTGTATTCCTATTATAGAACAAATTTCAGGCCTTACCATTAATAAAGATTTTTTTGCAGGCTATTCTCCAGAACGAATCAACCCAGGAGATAAAAAACATTCGGTAACCAAAATACTAAAGGTGACTTCTGGATCTACTCCAGAAGCAGCTGAATACGTTAACGATTTGTATGCTACTATCATTACCGCAGGCACTCATTTAGCTCCTTCTATTAAAGTGGCTGAAGCTGCAAAAGTAATTGAGAATTCACAGCGAGATATCAATATCGCTTTTGTCAATGAGCTTTCAAAAATATTTAGACTACTTAATATAGACACCAAGGCTGTCTTAGAAGCTGCAAGCACTAAATGGAATTTTATTAATTTTACTCCAGGACTTGTCGGTGGACATTGTATTGGTGTAGATCCCTATTATTTGGCTCAAAAGGCTATAGAGGAAGGATATAATCCGGAAATTATTTTAGCAGGACGTAGAATGAATGACAGTATGGGAAGTTATGTTGCTAATGAAGTGGTAAAGCTAATGATTAAAAAAGATGGTAAAGTGAAAAATGGAAATGCCCTAGTAATGGGAATCACTTTTAAAGAAAATTGTCCCGATATTAGAAATAGCAAGGCAATCGATGTTATTTCAGAATTAAAAAATTACAATCTAAATGTAGATGTTTTTGATCCATGGGCAAATGCAGAAGAGGTAAAAAGTGAATTTGGAATTTCTTTGATTTCAAAAGAGAATAAGCTAAAAAAAACCTACGATGCTATTGTGTTAACAGTATCTCATCAAGAATTTTTAAATATTAATATTAATGATTACACTTCTAATACTACTGTAGTATTTGATGTTAAATCCTTCTTGCCAGAAGATAAAATAGACGGCAGACTATAATGTATAAAGCTTCTTATCACTCTCAAGACTTTTCAAAATATAACTTCTTAGTAACCGGAGGTGCAGGATTCATCGGTTCTAATCTAGTTGAATATTTGTTAAAATACGGAGCAAAAAAAGTTCGAGTGCTCGACGATCTTTCAAATGGTTATATAGAAAACATACAAGAGTTTATGAATCACCCTTCTTTTGAATTTATAGAAGGAGATATACGAAACTTGGATACTTGTAAAGAAGCCTTGATTGATATTGATTATGTATCTCATCAAGCAGCATTAGGATCGGTACCACGTTCTATTGATAATCCTCTTTTATCCAATGCGGTGAACGTTTCAGGATTTTTAAATATGCTGGTGGCTCAAAAAGAAAATAATACTGTAAAACGATTGGTATATGCTGCTTCCAGTTCTACATATGGAGATCATAAAGCCTTACCAAAACTAGAAGATAACATAGGGAAACCATTATCTCCTTATGCGGTGACTAAATTAGTCAACGAACTATATGCTGATGTTTTTTGTAAAACGTATGGTACCCAAATAATTGGCTTGCGATATTTTAATGTATTCGGACCCAAGCAAAGTCCTCATGGAGCTTATGCAGCGGTTATACCATTATTTATGCAAGCTTTAAAGGACGGGGTTTCGCCTATTATGCATGGTGATGGAAAACAAACCCGTGACTTCACCTATGTGGAAAATGCAGTTCAAGCCAATATTCGTGCTTTTTTTGCTCCCGATACCTCAGTTAATGAAGTGTATAATATAGCTTATGGAGATCGAATTAGTTTAAATACACTTTGGTCTGATTTACAAGATATTTCTCAAATTGAGCTTCAAGCCAATTACGGTCCTACCCGAAATGGAGATATTAAAGATTCTTTAGCAAATATTAGTAAGGCTAAGAATTTACTTGAGTACGATCCATTGTTTTCGGCTAAGGAAGGAATGGAGGTTACTTGGGAAGCATTTTGTAAATAGTTTTATCAAGTAGCGTAGCGTATAATCTCCTAATAACTATTGACACCGATTTCTTAAATAATTTAGTGCTGCTGCAGGAAATTATGATGAATTAGATGCATTTCTTCGAGGTAAAAAGATGAAGTTTCTTTCTTTTATCGAACAAGAGTGTTTTTAAAATAAAAAACTAAATAAAGGTATCTAACAAGTAAAGCAATTAATAATGGTATTAACCCATATGTAAACACTTGAACTCCTGTAATCCAATGAAGACATAGTAATGTCAGCATTAGTATTTGGAAAAACACATACCTTTTAATCCAAGGTTTTGGATTTTTCTTAGCAATAGCCATTACAAAAAATAGGGACAAAGGAACAGCCCATAATAGATTATAGTTATTATGTGTAGTAGAATGATCAGTTGCAAACCAAAGTAAAAGTAAAAGAACCCCTATGATTCCAGTAATACTATAAACGCTAACATCTAGCCAGCGACTTCTTGTCTTGTTTTTAAAATCTTTATAGGTAATTCCCAAAATTATAAAAGCCAATAGCCCCATAATAAATAGGGGACTTGTAAAAAAGTTAGATTTATTTTCTTTGGGTGTATTAATAAATAAATTTATGGTTGTTTTTACTAAACTTATCTTTTCTTGACCTCTATTTAACTTGGCTTTATCGGCTTCTTTAAAAACATATTCTGGTAAAAATTGATATTCCCAAAAAGTAGCTTTTTGGTCCACCACCGCTCCTATAGCAATATCCATTCCAAAACTTCCCCAAGTATTCCAATCAACATTTTTTTGAATCAGTTCTCTAAATGTATAGGAATTGCTATCAACGCTATCTTGATAGCTAATTTTGTTTTTTAAGACAACGACCAAAACATCTCGTATTTTGGTAGCACAATTATCAAAAAAGAAATCATATTTATAGTTTCTGTTTTCTGGTTTGAAATTATTTTGAAGAAAATTAAAGATATCTTGTCTTTCTGTTGAGTTTAAGTTAAGCACTTGTTCTTTAATCCATCTGTTTTGCTTCGCATAATAATTATAAAAGGGACTAAAGTTATTTCTACCCAAGGTATATAAAAGCTTCCCTTGTGCAAATTTTAGATAAAAGTTAGGAGTGTTAAAATCATAAACTCCATAATTATAAACCACATCGATGTTTTGCTTAGTATCTTTTACTCTAAAAGCACTGTGGCCAAAGCTATCGTTTAAAACATCTCCTGGTCCCATCGTAAGAATACTAACTTCCGCAGTATCAGAAAGTATAATTTCTTGAGCGATTGTCTTAGCGGGAAGAAATATAATTAGTAAAAAAAATAAACTAATAATTTGGTATGACTTCATTTTAAATAACTTCATTTTTTAATTAAATAAATTACAATTACCTAAATAAACTCCAGTCCAAGGTAACTGAAAATATATTAGAATATAGAGCAGCACTCTGATCTCCTAAATCGGTAAGCGCATAATCAATTTGAATTCCTTTGTATTTAAAACCAACTCCAATATTTGGCTGAAATCCTATAGATTCATTTCCGTCTAATTGGGTTATATTTTGAAAATTACCAATTCCAGCTCTAATGAAAACCATATCTATGTATCCAAATTCTAACCCAAGGGCAGGGGTGAAGCTTGTAAAAGAAGTAGAGACTAAATCATTTGTTGGTGCAAATCTAAAGTTCAAATCAATTTCAGTAAGCAGTGCATAATCATAATGAAAAATAAATTTTCTAGACATTCCAAGGTTTAATTTTGGAATGGTAATTTCGGTAGTTTCAGGAAGTTCTTGATTTTGACCCTCTATGGCTCCTTGTATTTCAGCAAACTTATCTTCATCTATAGCCCATGCATTAAAAGTGGTCGTTATATCACGAACCATTATTCCAAATTGCCAATCATTTTTATTAAACTGGAGTCCTACATCTAAACCAAATCCCCATGAAGAAGCAAAATCTCCAATGATTCTTCTAATTACCTTTGCATTTACTCCTATATTTAAACCGTCCAGTGGCAATGCTCTTGCATAAGAAAAAGTGATTCCATAATCTGCAGTAGAAAAGAGACTAATGCGACTGTAATCTATATTTCCTTGATCGTCAATTAATTGAGTGGTATTTAAAATATCATCTACCCCAAACCGGATAATAGAAAAAGCCACTGCACTTCGATCGTCCAAGGGCATAGCAAATGCGCCATAATCGTAACTAGCAATATTAGAGAAATAGGAAGCATGCATCAAAGAGAATTGATTGTCCTCTAAAGCTAATAAGCCCGCAGGATTCCAATATCCTGAGTTTACATTAGCACTAGAAGCCGTGACTGCATTTGCCATTCCAAAGGCAGCAGCATCTACTCCAATATTCATAAACTCATTAGAATATTTTCTAACAGATTGAGAATTTGCTATAGTGCAGATAAATAATAAACCAAAAATTAATTTCTTCTTCAAACTTTACGATTTGTGTAAATGTCATGCTATTTTACAAGCTTATAAACTATAATATTAAGTACATATTGTAATAGACGAAAATACTTTTCTATTTTTACATTTTTTAAGTTAAATAAAAGAATTTTATAATGATTAAATGATTTAATGAAAGGCTAAGTGTCGGGCAGCTTTTAGCGCAAGATCTAAAAAATAATTTTTCAGTAAAATGGTTATATTTCTGGAAGCAGCATATGAGACTGAGTTTTATTTAGGAATAATAAAGGACACTAATTTAACCCAAGATCCTGATGAATTAGAACGATTAATAAAGAATCATTAGCGTTGATAAAAATAAGGTCTAAATCAAAAAGTTTAAGCTATAATTAATACATTTACAAGATGCCAAAAATCTATTAACCATTCTACCATGAAAAAGCACATTCCTAATTTATTCACATCCCTTAATTTACTTTGTGGATGCCTGGCCATTTTATTTGTTGTAAGTGGTGATTTAGTAATCGCTTCCTTATTAGTCATCATTGGTATGTTTTTCGATTTTTTTGATGGCCTAGCAGCAAGATTGCTTCATGTGCAAAGTGAAATCGGTAAGCAATTAGATTCCTTGGCAGATATGGTTAGTTTTGGTGTAGTGCCAGGATTGGTTATGTTTCAATTACTTAACAAAGCAATCGCACCACAAGCGCTAGAAACAGGGTTTGAAAATGTAGAAATAATTAAGGGTTTAGCATCGGGAATGA
>CAJXVL010000157.1 GCA_913061205.1 uncultured Flavobacteriaceae bacterium
TCGGCAGCGTCAGATGTGTATAAGAGACAGTATTTAAACTTATCAATCTTTAAATCAATGTCTTATGAAGAAAATTACATTTATGTTCTTAGCATTAAGTATTAGCCTTTTTGTTCAAGCACAACAATTTCAGGATGAATCGAATACTCCTTTTAACTCAAATAATTCGGATAATAACCTTCAAGCAGTTATATGGGATCAGCCGTCTATAGGGGGTAATGGTATTATTTCTGATTATTCTACTATAGATGATCAAGGTGTTTATTCTGCTGATGATTTTAATTTAACTGAATCAACTAGAATAGATTTTATTACTGTTTATGGTTTTCAAAACAATGAAGATCTAGATCAAGTAATGAATGGATTCGATGTTTTTATTTATACTAATGATAGTGAAAATAACTCGCCTTCTGGAGACCCAACTCAATCAGGTACTGGAATTGTTGAATTATCAAATATTAGTGTATTGCCTATACCAGGATTCCCAATTATCATTATTCAAGATGGTGGGAATTATGCCATCAATATAGATATGGCTATTGCAAATGAAGGTGAAGTAATCTTACCAGCTGGTGATTATTGGTTAGTTGTAGCTGCAAGAATTAATGTAACCCCAGTTTCTGAAGGTGCTACTCGTTGGAATTGGTTTGATGCTGGAGTTCCTGATGCTGGACTTAATGAAGCTCATTTAATTGATCCCGATGATATTTTTGGTGCTGGTGCAACTGCATGGACAACTTTTACTAATTTAGGGTTGGATTTTGCAAGTACTGCTTTTATTATTGAAGGTGAGCCTTCTTCTTTAGGAGTTAATAATAATATCTCTGAATTAGCTTCAGTTTATCCAAATCCCACAAATGGTATTTTAAATGTAGATATACCTTCTGAGATTAATGTAATAAGTTCTAAACTTTATAACTTATTAGGACAAGGTACCGGATTAAGATTAATCAACGGAACTCTAAATGTTTCTCAATTATCTAGAGGTTTGTACATTTTAAATGTGGAAACTTCTGCTGGAACTTTAACTCAAAAAGTAGTTAAAAACTAGCAGTAAAAATTAATTTAGTTATCCATATTGTAACAATTACATAAAAAGAACGTTTATAAGTAAATGGCTTGTTCAGCATTGTTTAATTTTAGCCACTCTTATTAAATTATTTATTATGAAAAAGATTCTAGTACTAATTACACTTGTAGTATTGTTTGCATTTCAATCTTGTAAAGACTATTCTAAAGAAGTTGTTGCTAAGGGTGAAATTGAATTGATATCACCGCAACAAGTTTACGATGCTGTTTATAGTGAAGATATTATTCAGTTAATCGATGTTAGAACTCCAAAAGAGTATAAGGAAAGTCATTTAGAAGGAGCGCAAAATATTTGTGTGACCAATGAGGATTTTAATGAAAAAGTTAAAACTTTAGATAAAAGCAAACCGGTTTATGTTTATTGTAATCAAGGATTGGGCAGCAAACAGGCTGCATTAAGATTAAAAGAAATGGGTTTTACTAAAATTTATGATATGGATGGCGGACTTTTAATGTGGAAGGAACGTAAATTAGAAGTAAGTAAGTAAGTGGTTAAATTAACTATTTGAAAATAAAAAAGCTCGGTATAGTGTACTAGGCTTTTTTTATTATTGTGTTTGTCTATTTTAATGCTCAAAATCCTTCAACAGTTTCACTTTTCACAAACCTAAAGACTCTCTCGCTAAAAGTTTTTTTGAAACTTTATAAGTAGCGGAATAAACAAGTCCAGCCTGACCTGTTTTAAAGGTCAAAAATGCTTTTTTGAACCATCGTGGGTCTGTAGCTTTCTTATTATGGTCTAAGTGTCCTAAAACCTTATAAGGTTCTCCATTAAAAAAAGGCTTTATTTCATAAATACCAATCCCAAAATGTTCCGCTCGTCCTAGAATGGTTTCAAAATCCGACTCAGAAAAATATTGAATATCCTCTTGGTCAAATCCATCATTCAGATTTTTCAAATCTGTAAATACATGTTGTTGTAAAAATTCCGCTTGTTCCATATTTATATAGTGGCTAAAAGTTATACCATGGACAAAGGTAAGCTTATTGATTTATACTTTAGGGCAAAGGTGTTTATGAATGTACTATTAACATTTATTAATTGAGTTAAAATATTAATCTTAACTGTAACATAAAACCCCTAATTACCTATATTTATTTTTGTGCCCAGTATTATTTTGACATCATTCTAATTCCAACGTAAAGAGTTCTTGGAAGTGAAGGGCCAAAAACAAAATTACTATCTCTGTTTTTTCCAATATCAAAGTTTGATTGATAGGAATTAAAAATATTTTTCACACCACCATAAAATTCTATGTTTGATTGTATTTTTTCAATTTCAATAGTATAACCAATCTTTGCGCTTAATTCCGAAAACGCATCTGAAGTATACATTTCATCGACCAATTGATTTGGTGCACCTGCAAAATGTGGCATCACCATTTTACCTGTATATACGTAATTTAGGTTAGCATTAAATTTCTTATCTGGGTTAAAAGATAAAGTTGCATATCCATAATCATTGGGTGTTCTTGTGAATTCTCTAATACCTTCAACTCCTTCTATATATTCAACCGCATTATCAAATTCACTCGACTGTATGGTAAAACCTGTTTCAAATTGTATTTTTTTAGCTAAATTGGCTCTTAACTCTAAAGTGACTCCTTTCACAGTTGCTCCTTGTCCGTTTTGTTTTTCGAATAATTCACCAAACTCATCTTGTCCGATTGGTTGAAGAAAAAAGGCATCATTTAATCTTGTATAAAACCCTTCTAATGTAAAACCTACTATATAATGTTCTGTTGGTTGATCATAATTTATAGAAGCACTATAACTTTGTGACTTTTCTGGAATTAAATTTGGTGATAATGAAACACGTGAAACACCACCACCTGCAAAAGCAATATGTAAATCTGTATCGAATGCTTGCGGTGCTCTAAATCCTGTTCCATAACTAAGCCTAAATTGTGTATTGGCCTTATATTTGTAAAGCAATGAAAGCCTTGGGCTAAAGACTAAATTATCAATCAAATTGTGTTTATCAATTCTTACTCCAGAAAGAAAAGTTAGAGAAGGCAATACTTCCCAATCACTTTGTAAAAACGCACCAATATCTTTAGTGGTTTGGTCTATCAAATAATTATACGTAGAAATTTCATCAAAAACATCATCATACACATATTCGGTTCCTAAAATAAAGGTATTTGTTCCTTTTATAAAATCATAAACTTTGTGATTAAGTTGAAATCCTCCTTGTAAAGTAGTGACGTTTGAAGTTCCATAAGGAGGGTTTTCAAGATGTGCTTGAATTTCTGGTTCTTGATCTGGGAATATCCCTGTATAATGTTTTCGTTTTGTATTTTGCCATGCTGCATAAGTGATAAATGAAGAATTGTCATCATTAAAATTCACTTGATAGTCGGCACTTCCCATCCAAACATTGGTTGTTCTTTCTTCTGATTGTTGTGTTAAATATGCCGGTTTTTCAACCATTTCTCCACCATATCTATATTCATTTAAATTGCTAATGCTAATTTCTAATTTTTGATTGTCTTTAGGTAAAAAGAACAAGTTTGTGCCAAATGATGTATTTTCAAGTTTTGGTAATTCAGAATAATTATCATCATTTTCATCATACCAATCTCTATCTCTATGGTTAAAAAAAAAGGCAACTCCCGAATTCCTGTTTTCAGAAACCAAAGAGGCATTCCCACTAAAAACAATATCGTCTGCTTTTCCGTTTATATTTTGATAAAAAGAATTTAATTCATACGAGTTTTTTTTTGGAACTTTGGTAATAACATTTACAGTTCCACCTATTGCACTAGAACCGTATAATGAAGAACCGCCTCCTCTTACCACTTCTATTCTTTCAATCATATTTGTTGGCAATTGCTCTAAACCATACAAACCTGTTAATGGACTAAAAACAGGACGGCCATTGATAAGGATTTGTGAATATCCACCTGCCAGTCCATTCATCCTTAATTGTGTATAGTTACAAGTTTGACAATCTGTTTCAACTCTTAAACCTGGTTGAAAATTTAATGCTTCAGACAGATTACAGGCTTGAACATTATTTAAAGTTTCACTATTAATAATACCAACAATTACAGCTGAATTTGTTTGTCTTTTATAGGTTTTGGAGCCAGTCAATACAATTTCGTCAAGTAAATTTAAATTTTCATTTAAATTAAAGTTTAACTCTAATTTTTGATTGTTTTTTTCTAAAATAACAGTTTTAGTAACTTTTGTATAACCTGCAAATTCCGCTGTTACTGTATAAGTTCCATAAGGAATCGTATCGATATAAAAATATCCTTTTGAATTCGTACTAGCAACTTGAATTGGATCTGTAGATATAGATATGGTTGCAAATTCTTGCTTATTATCATCGACATTCACAGTTCCGTTAATGGTTCCCGTTTGCCCAAATGAAGGACTAAATATGCCCATTGCAACTAGTAGGGTTAAAGTTATTTTTAAATTCATCGATTCTTATATTGTTTTATGGTGCAAATATAATAAGTTAGATTAATCTAACAAATATATTTTTATTTTTTATTTATCTTTACACTTTAATTTATAATATGCCAACACAAACAAAAGAGAATTACCTTAAAGCAATTTATTTTCTTAGTCAGGAAAATATAGATGTTTCTATTACAGAATTATCAAAAAAGATGAATGTAAGTAAACCAACCGCTAATAATATGGCGAAGAAAATGCAAGAAAAAGGTTGGTTGTTTTATGAAAAGTATAAGCCAGTTAAATTAACTGTTAAGGGTAAAAGATTAGGTGCTTTAATTGTTAGAAAGCATAGATTAACAGAAATGTTTTTATCTCAAGTAATGAGTTTTGGATGGGAAGAAGTACACGATATTGCAGAAGAAATTGAGCACATTAATTCAAATTTATTTTTTGATAGAATGGATGAAATTTTAGGATTCCCTACTTTAGACCCTCACGGTTCTCCAATTCCAGATAAAAACGGAAAAGTTTTAAAAGTAAATTATTTGAATTTGTCTACTATTAAACCAGGACAAAAAGTGAGACTGTGCGGGTTAGAAAATAGCTCTAAAGATTTATTGCTTTTTCTGAATAAGAAAAAAATTAAACTTGGGTCAGTTTTATCAATACTACATATAGAAAAATTTGATAATAGTTTTGAAATTTTACTTGAAAATAATTCTACCATCTTTTTAACTTTTGATGTTTGCTTATCTCCTGTCTCTT
>CAJXVL010000158.1 GCA_913061205.1 uncultured Flavobacteriaceae bacterium
CGTCGGCAGCGTCAGATGTGTATAAGAGACAGAATCGACACCATTACCCATAACAGTATGTAACAAAACACAAATTGGTTTTCCTTTTCCTGTTTTTTCTTTAGCTAATTTCATTCCACTGAAAATAGCTTCCAAATCATTTCCATTTTCAATATCAATTACCTCCCAATTAAAAGCTTCAAATTTTGCTCTTAAATCTCCCAATGGAAGTACCGTATCTGTTGCGCCGTCAATTTGTTGTTTGTTGTAATCTATGGTAACTATTAAGTTATCAATATTTTTACCTGCAGCATACATTATAGCTTCCCAATTTTGTCCTTCCTGTAATTCTCCATCACCACATAAAGTATAAATTAGATGCGAATCATTATTTAGTTTTTTGGTTTGTGCTGCTCCAATTGAAGCAGAAATTCCTTGTCCTAAAGAACCTGAAGCAATTCTAATTCCTGGTAAGCCCTCATGAGTAGTAGGATGTCCTTGTAATCGAGTATTTAGCAATCTAAAAGTTTTTAGCTCTTTAACAGGAAAATAACCTGACCGAGCTAAAACACTATAAAAAACTGGTGAAATATGACCGTTTGATAAAAAGAAAAGGTCTTCATCTTTTCCGTCCATATCAAAAGATAGATTTCGCTCTAATATTTCTTGGTAAAGAGCTACAAAAAATTCGGCACACCCTAGAGAACCTCCTGGGTGTCCTGAGTTTACTTTATGTACTTGACGTAAAATATCTCTTCGTACTTGTACAACTAAATCATTTAAGTTATTAATATCTGGCATATTGTTTTTTTTCTGGGTCAAAAGTAGCCTTTTGATTTTCCTGTTCAAAATGTAATTCAATTCAGTTATTAACCATTTACGGCATTTAGTTAACAGAAATAAAAGAAATTTGTTAAAAGGAAATTATACTTTCTACTTCTACTCCTTAAAACCACAAATCATTTTATATTTGCTTTTCCTATTAGTTCAGATAGGAAACCTAAAATACTATAATGCAATTCGATTTAAAAGCAACTGATACTTCAACCTTAGCAAGAGCTGGCTCTATTACTACTGATCACGGTGTTATCGAAACACCAATTTTTATGCCTGTAGGTACTGTAGGAACTGTTAAAGGTGTGCACCAAAGAGAATTAGAGCAAGATATTAATCCAGATGTCATATTAGGGAATACTTATCATTTATACCTAAGACCACAAACTACAATTTTAGAAAAAGCTGGAGGACTTCATAAGTTTATGAATTGGAATCGTAATATTCTTACCGATAGTGGAGGTTATCAGGTTTATTCTCTTTCTGCTAATAGAAAAATTAAAGAAGAAGGAGTTAAATTTAAGTCTCATATTGATGGCAGTTATCATACGTTTACGCCAGAAAATGTAATGGAAATACAGCGTACAATTGGTGCAGATATTATCATGGCATTTGATGAATGTACTCCTTATCCTTGCGATTATCAATATGCGAAAAGATCGATGCATATGACCCATCGTTGGTTGGAACGCTGTATAACTCATCTAGATAAAACTCCTTTAAAGTATGATTATGGACAAACATTTTTTCCTATTGTTCAAGGCAGTACCTACAAAGATTTAAGGAAACAATCAGCCGAATATATCGCATCAGTTGGTGCAGAAGGAAATGCAATTGGGGGACTTTCTGTTGGAGAACCTGCCGAAGAGATGTACGAAATGACTGCTGTTGTTACAGAAATTCTTCCAAAGGACAAACCTAGGTATTTAATGGGTGTTGGAACTCCTATTAATATATTGGAAAATATTGCTTTGGGAATCGATATGTTTGATTGTGTAATGCCAACACGAAATGGTAGAAATGGAATGCTTTTTACAGCTTTTGGTTCTATAAATATTAAGAATAAAAAATGGGCGGATGATTTTTCTGAAATTGATTCAATGAATATTACTTGGGTTGATACCGCCTACAGTAAAGCCTATTTACGCCATCTTTTTACAGTTAACGAAATGTTAGGTAGGCAAATAGCAACAATCCATAATCTCGGATTCTATTTATGGTTGGTTCGTGAAGCTAGAAAGCATATATTAGCTGGAGACTTTGGAGTTTGGAAAAGTAAGATGGTAAAACAAATGGATAATAGATTGTAATAAATGTTAAGCATACTCGATAAATATATATTAAAAAGATATATAGGTACTTTTGCCTTATTATTGTTGCTTTTTATACCGATTGGGATCACTGTTAATCTAGCAGAAAAAATTGATAAAATATTGCAAAATGAAGCTCCCTTTTTAGAGGTAGTTGAGTATTATATTTATTTTACGATTTATTTTGCTAATTTATTGTTTCCATTATTTTTATTTCTTTCCGTAATTTGGTTTACTTCAAAACTAGCCAATAATACCGAAGTAATTGCATTTTTAAGCAGTGGCGTTTCTTATTATCGGTTTCTACGTCCATATTTTATTGGAGCAACAATTGTTTGTATTGGGGCTTTAATAATGGGAATGTATTTGGCTCCTTTGGCAAGTAAGGGGTTTAATGAGTTTATATTTAAGTATATAAAAAAAGGTAAAAATGATAGAACTCAAACCAATGTATATCGACAAATAAATGACAATGATTATATTTATGTAAGTTACTTTAATGTAAAGGATAAAACAGGCGAAAAATTCACTTTAGAACACTTTAATGGAAATCAGCTGGAATATAAGATTAAAGCAGATAAAATAATTTATAATGAAACTGATAGTACTTATACATTGTACAAATATTTAAAAAGAACTATTACTGAAAATGGAGATATATTAGCTTCTCAAGCTAAAAAAGATACTACTTTTAGTTTTGATTTAGAAGATCTAACTCCAGTGAAATATATAGCAGAAACTTTAAATTATACGGAGTTAAATACATTCATTGAAAGAGAAAAGAAAAGAGGTTCTTCCTATATTAATAGATATGAAATGGTGCGATTTAAGCGTTGGAGCTTACCTATATCTGCCTATATATTAACCATAATAGCTGTAGCTGTTTCTTCTGTTAAAAGAAGGGGAGGAATGGGAGTTAATTTGGCTATTGGAATGGGTATAGGAATGATTTTTATTTTCTTCGACAAAATATTTGGAACGATGGCTGAACAGAGTGATTTTTCACCTATTGTAGCTAGTTGGTTTCCTAATTTTATATTTGCAATATTGGCGATATATTTACTTCGAAATGCAAAACGATAAGCTTTTAAATTATTTTCATTTACATTTCATTGTCTTTATTTGGGGCTTTACGGCCGTATTAGGTGATTTAATTACGATAGAAGCAGTTCCATTGGTCTGGCACCGTATGTTATTGGGATCTCTATTTGTTTTGATTTATATAATTTACAACAAAGGAATGCTAAAAGTTTCTTTGCGTTCTCTAATTAAATTTGCTTTTGTAGGATTATTAATAGCCTTGCATTGGTTAGCATTTTTTAGTGCAGTTAAAGTTTCTAATGTTTCAATAACCCTAGCGATGATGTCTACAGGAGCTTTTTTTGCTTCATTTTTAGAGCCTATTTTTTTTAAAAGAAAAATTATTGCTTATGAAGTAATATTTGGATTAATTGTAATTATAGGATTGTATATAATCTTTAAAGTTGAGTCAGAATATTTGTCAGGAATACTTCTTGCCTTATTAGCTTCTTTTTTAGGAACTTTGTTTTCAATATTTAATGGAATGATGGTGAAAAGTCACAATGCAACAGTAATTTCGTTTTACGAATTATTATTTGGTGTAGTGTTTATTACCCTATACATATTATTTACAGATGGGTTTGATAATACTTTCTTTAATTTATCTGGAAGCGATTGGACCTATTTAATAATTTTAGCTTCTATTTGTACCGCTTACGCTTTTATAGCATCTGTTCATGTTATGAAATGGATAAGTCCATACACAGTAATGCTTACTACGAATATGGAACCTGTTTATGGGATTTTATTAGCACTATTAATTTTAGGTGAAAAAGAATATATGAGTCCTGCTTTTTATTTAGGGGCTATAATTATTTTGATAACTGTAGTCCTAAACGGAATTATTAAAACAAGAAAAAAAGATTGATTGTTTACAAACAATATCCTTTATATTTGTGAACTATTATTCAAATAATACAAAATATATACCATGGAATATCTTGACTTTGAATTACCCATTAAAGAGCTAAATGAGCAATATGAAAAAGCTTGTGCAATAGGAACTGAAAGCAATGTTGATGTTTCTAATACCTGTGCTCAAATCAAAAAAAAATTAGACGAAACTAAAAAAAACATCTATAAAAATTTAAGCCCTTGGCAACGAGTACAATTGTCTCGTCATCCAAATAGACCTTATACTTTAGATTATATAAAAGCTATTTGTGGTACTTCTTTTTTAGAATTACACGGAGATCGAAACTTTAAAGATGACAAGGCAATGATTGGTGGTCTGGGGAAAATTGGTGATCAAACATTTATGTTTATAGGTCAACAAAAGGGATATAATACTAAAACAAGACAGTACAGAAATTTTGGAATGTCTAACCCTGAAGGATATCGAAAGGCATTGAGGTTAATGAAATCTGCTGAAAAATTTGGGATACCTGTAGTTTCTCTTATTGATACACCAGGCGCTTATCCAGGACTTGAAGCAGAAGAAAGAGGACAAGGAGAAGCAATAGCAAGAAATATTATAGAAATGACCCGTCTTAAAGTGCCAATTATTGTTGTAATTATTGGTGAGGGTGCTAGTGGTGGTGCCTTGGGTATTGGAGTTGGTGATAAAGTTCTAATGCTTGAAAACACATGGTATTCTGTGATCTCTCCAGAAAGTTGTTCTTCTATACTTTGGAGAAGTTGGGAGTATAAAGAACAGGCTGCAGAAGCTTTAAAATTAACTGCTACCGATATGAAAAAAGAAAAATTAATCGATTTAATCGTAAGAGAACCTCTTGGTGGAGCGCATAGTAATCGTGAAAAAACATTTCAAATTGTTGCAAATGCAATTACAAAGGAATACAAAGAATTAAAGAACTTATCCCCAAAAGAATTAGTTAAAAATAGGATGAAAAAATATTCAGAAATGGGTGTCTTTAATTCCTAGTTTGATCATTAACAAAGCTTTATAGGAATCCGAAAAAAATTTTTCGGATTTTTTTATGCTTATTAACAATTTATTATAGTTTTTAACAGCTAA
>CAJXVL010000159.1 GCA_913061205.1 uncultured Flavobacteriaceae bacterium
CATCTACACCTTGTGAAATGCTAACGGGATTTTTTCCTATTCTACTCATTTCTTATAGATTAATAAACGTAACATAAAACTTCTCCTCCAACATTCTCTTGACGTGCTTTTTTATTTGTCATTACACCTTTAGATGTAGAAACAATAGCAATTCCAAGTCCGTTTAATACTCTTGGCATCTCATTGGCGCCAACGTATTTACGTAAACCTGGTGTACTGATTCTTTGAATTTTTCTGATTACTGACTCTTTTGTGTCTTTGTCATATTTTAAGGCAATTTTGATAATTCCTTGGACAGAACTATCATTAAATTGATAACTTAAAACATACCCTTGATCGAACAAAATTTTTGTCATTTCCTTCTTCAAGTTTGAAGCTGGAATTTCTACTACTCTGTGTCCTGCAGAAATTGCATTTCTAACTCTCGTTAGATAATCTGCTATTGGATCTGTATACATAATTTATTTAAATTTCGATTACGGTTTTCAATTACCTCTATTTACCTACAGATTTCTCTGTGATAACTGAACCTATAATCAGTTAATTTTATTTTTACTCAAAAATTAAGAGCATGCAAAAGTACACAATCTATTTCTATTTTTGAGGTTTATCTTAGATTTCTACCAACTAGCTTTTCTAACTCCTGGTATTAATCCTTGATTTGCCATTTCTCGGAAAGTCACACGTGACAAACCGAACTGACGCATATACCCTTTTGGGCGTCCAGTTATCTTACATCTATTGTGCATTCTTACTTGTTTCGGATACGTATACTTGCTTTACTTGTTGGGTTGTTTGCTACAAGTATAGTACCTGTTGCTAATCCTGGTGGGTAATTTCATTTTACAATTCTGTAAATGTGACAGTGAAAAGCTCAAAAATTAAACCTAATATTTATTAATCATAACCCCTTGTTTAAATAAAACACTTTTATTTTTAAGTGCTAGTCTTCGTGAGATGAGTCATAATCTTGGAGCTACTCATTCAGAACATTTCCAAATTAGAAGTAAAAAGAGTATCTAACTCTTTCTATAAACTGTTTGAATCCTTTGTTTTACAAAGGGAAAAGTATGGATTACAGCCTATGTTATTAAAAAACAAAGTAAAAAAAGCCCTAGGCTATTAGCTCAAGGCTTAAAAAATGTTTTCTTGTTAGTGCAGAATTTAAACAGTTAAACCCTTTAAGATGGAGTGTTCTCAAACGACTCACAAGTATATATTTCACTTACTTCTATTTTGTGAAAATTACACAATGACGAATTTGTAAAATTTTCGCAGTTAACACAACTATTACTCAATAATAAATTTTCCATGATATTCTAAATTTTAATCAAAAATATGAGTAGAAGTGTTTAGAAGCAATTTAAATAGGTGTTTTAGATAAAATTCTTATTTAGACTAAAAAGAAATAAAAGAAAGATTCCTTGTTTATACTAGGTCTTATTTAATAAATTATTTAGTTTATTAATTCTTTATAATTTTCAAAAATCATCAAATATTATTTACGAACCCGCAACTTCAGTTCATAGAATCGAAATCACGTATGGTAAGCTTTATAAGCTACTAATTTTTCAATACATAAAATTAAATTTGTTGAAGATTTACAACAATAGACCCTGAAATTATTAATAATCTTTATAGATAAGCATCTTATTAAAATAGCTTGTAAACTCAAAATCTCTTCGTGTAAAACTTTTCTTCGATATTTCAACGGAGTTATTTAAGTCAACAAGCAATCAGAAAAGTGGACTCTCTTATTGCATTCTTCTCAAGCTATTACAACTTATTTAAACGGTTACTAAATTTATATCCATCAAGATTAAAGTTCAAATACACCTAAAACTGATAGTAATTAGATATTTTTTCTATTTATTTAATAATAACAATAATTTTATTTTTACAAAACAGCATTTTAATTCAATTTTAATTCAACTTATGTTTCTTATATTTGAATTGTGAGATATAAAATATTAAAAATTTTTATTAAAAGAACATTCTGGTTAGTAATAATTAATCTTGTTTTCTTGTTATTACATGTGTTAGGCGAACTAAATATTTTCGAGTCTGACCCTAGTAATGATGTTTTGCTTTACATCTCTCCTTTAGTTTGGAATGCTCCAAATATCTATGATAACAAGAAAATCAAATCATAAATATGATGCTTATTGAATCCTTAAGAATAGCTTTGTTTGTAATTTTTAGTTTTATAGTTTTATATGTATTGAAGAATATTTTACAGAATAAGTTTGATAGAGAATTTCAAATAATTATTGTGACATTAATCTTCATTACACCATTTATAAGTTTTGTTGACTTCAATACCTTAAAAACAAACTATAGGAATATCATCCTACTTTAAATAAGCTATGATGTTATTGATACAACCTCAACATATTAAATATCTATTGTGTACAATTTTATTAGCTTACAATACTGATACTATCGCACAATTACATCATCAAATGGTATCAACTCAAGGAGGACTAAATTCAACGTCTAGTGGTATAATTGTATCTCAGACAGTCGGTCAGGTTTCTGTTACAGGTAATTATTCAAACAATAGTTCAAAAGTTGGTCAAGGTTTTCAACAATCTTCATTAGGACAATTATTAATAACGGGACTTAATCCAGAGATTTCAACAAATATTTACCCCAATCCATTTAAAAATCATGTTACAATAAGTTATAGTCTCAAAGAAATGGTTACTGTTACCTTATTTGATATGGCAGGGAAACTTATTTATAAAAACAAACTTTCTTTTCTCTCAGGAGTCACGACCATCGATGTTAGTTTTTTAAAATCTGGCTTTTACTTGATTAGATTGGACTCAAAATCAAATACCTATTATACTAAAATCGTAAAAAGATGAAGTACATAATCATTTTTTTAATATTTTTAGGTAATTCATACATAGCAAATGCTCAAGATGCATATTTTAGTATTGGAAGAAACTTTACCACGTATGACTTTATAAATTCTTCAGGGGAACCTAATCCAAATATTAAAGGAAGTACGGGTAGCTCTTATGAAATGGGATTTATTTTTTCACCCTATAACAACATTGGTTTTGCAATAGGGGTTGCACTAAATGAATTAAATGCTACAGGAGGCACATGGGAGGATAACTATTCATGGGATACAAATTACTTAGGGCTTCAAGGTATCCTTAAATACAAGTTATTTGGAGGTAAAAGCAGATGGAATAATAGATCTGTAGGTTTTTTGATGAATATTGATGCAGGAGTCAATTTGAATCATTTGATTAATGGAAAGCAAAAAATAAATGGTCAAACTTTTGATTTAATGGAGAGTAGTGAGTTTAACAGTTTTTTTATTCAACCCTTAGTTGGTCTTGACTTAAGTTATGTAATTACTAATAATATTTCTTTTGGCCTAGCTTATCATTTCTCCAAAAACTTTAGAATATCCTCTAGTAACTACGAACCCTTAAAAATGAACAATAATCAACTTCAGTTTAACATATTAATATCTTTTTACTAGTATGAAAAAGTATTTATTAATTTTCTTATTTATTTCAAGCTATTCTTTTTCACAAAGTAGTGGTATTACCTATCAAGCAGTTATATATAATCCTAAAGGAGAAGATCTTCCAGGTTTCGATAATCCAAACTTACTTGTTAAAGATGAGATGGTTTGTATGAAATTCGGAATTATTGATGCAACTGGATTGTTGGAATATGAAGAGAATGTAAGTGTAGTTACTGATGGTTTTGGAATGGTAAACTTATTAATAGGTTCATACATTCAGACAGACGGTTATGCAGCTAGTTTTAATAATGTTAATTGGGGTCCAGAAGCAAAGTTTTTAAAAGTAGATATTGATTTAGATGGGGATTGTATAGAATTTGAGGAATTATCCTATCAACCATTTACATTCGTTCCATTTGCATACTATTCCCCTGCATCAGATATTCCAGGCCCTCAAGGATTACAAGGAAATACAGGACCAACAGGAGCAACAGGAGCTACAGGCCCAGCAGGCCCAGCAGGAATTGCAGGAACTGATGGAGTAACAGGACCACAAGGACCAATAGGACCAACAGGAGCTATAGGTTCACAAGGAGCAACAGGATCAGATGGATCTTCAGCTTATCAATTAGCTTTTGCTTCAGATAATACTATAGGAACAGAATCAGTTTGGTTAGCATCTTTAAACGGATCAGATGGAGCTGATGGTAGTGATGGAGCAACAGGAGCTACAGGCCCAGCAGGCCCACAAGGAGATACTGGTGCAACAGGATCAGCAGGAGTAGCAGGAGCAGCAGGCCCACAAGGAGCAACAGGAGCAACAGGTCCAGCTGGACCAGCAGGAGTTGCAGGAACTGACGGAGCAGCAGGAGCTACAGGTGCAACAGGAGCTACAGGAGCAGCTGGTTCTACAGGAGCTACAGGCCCAGCAGGGTTTAATGTTCCCATTTACACACAAGATCAAATTGATTCAGGCATAAATCCACAAGAGGGTGATATTATTTACAATTATTCATATCAAACGCTTTCTATTTATGTCAAATCTTCTACTGGAACTAGTGAAGTAAGTATGCTTCAATCAGATAATGGTTATTACTCATGTAGATATTGTGGTAATACTTATGACTATCGTTATAATGGAACTACCAATGTAGATATATGGATAATGGATTTGGGAGTTAATTCATATGATATGTCTGGTAATGAATTTACTTGGATAATCTATAAAGATGATGACTTAGATATAAATAATGGTCTGGGTGATGTAGTTTCATATGGCGAATTAATTCCTAGTGGATCTAAAATACACATTGGAGTAAAAGGAGGTACAAATAACCATTGGAAACACTTATACGATTCATCAAATAAACCTTCCTTGAGTTTTATTAATCTTGAAGATAATTCTGCATATCACAATATGGTGATATCATATAGAACTGCAATTTTGGGTTGGAGAACTATAAAAGCCTTTTAGTGATTATACTTATTAGTTGTATAAAGTTTATTTTTACCTATAATATATGAGTTCTTCTTCTTCTTCTTCTTCTTCTTCTTCTTCTTCTTCTTTTGTTTCCCTCTCCGAATAAGATCTGAGAAACGAATTTAACTCCAGTTACAAAAATATTAAAGCGGTTGTACTCTAATATCATCTAACAGCTTTTTTTATATTTGGATATGTCTAAAAA
>CAJXVL010000160.1 GCA_913061205.1 uncultured Flavobacteriaceae bacterium
CAAAAGCAGCCGATTTAATGATTGAAAGAGGCGCTTTAAGTGTAAGAGCCATTTGTACACATGCTATATTGTCTGGTAATGCTTACGAAAAAATAGAAAATTCTAAATTAGAAGAGTTAATCGTAACTGATTCTATTCCTTCAAAAATTAATAGTCCTAAAGTAAGAGTATTAAGTTGTGCGAAACTTTTTGCAGAAGTAATGATGAGTGTTAGTTCAAATAAATCGATTAGCACAAATTTCTTAATGTAATCTTCATAAAACCAGTAAGCATAGATTAAACTAAGATTATGTAATAGAAAATCTATTCCGAAGTTATATTACATAATTTGACTAAAAAAAGAGTACTTATTTCTTTTCTCTATTCAGAAAAAAACGCATCTTTGCACCCGCTTTAACCAAAAGGTGAGCAATTTAATTTTTAAACACAAAACAAAAAAATGAAATCAATTACAATCAACGGATCTCAAAGAGAAAGCGTAGGTAAAGTAGCTACTAAAGCTCTACGTAATGCTGGTCAGGTTCCTTGCGTAGTATACGGAGGAGATAAAGCCATTCACTTTTCAGCAGAAATTATGGCATTTAAAAACTTAGTTTACACTCCAGATGTACACACGGTAGTAATTGCTTTAAAAGATGGTTCTAAAATTGAGGCTATCTTACAAGATATACAGTTTCACCCAGTAACAGACCAAATTTTACACATCGATTTTTATCAAATTTTTGATGATAAAGAAGTAAGCATGGAAATTCCGGTTCGAATGACAGGGAGTTCTCCTGGTGTAAAAAATGGTGGTGTCTTACGAATTGTAAACCGATCGCTAAAAGTTAAAGGATTGCCTAAAAATCTTCCAGATTTCTTAAATGCAGATATTTCTGAAATGAAAATTGGAGCAATTATGACTGTTGCAGATTTAAGTGGAGACAACTACACGATACTTCAAGATGACAGTAGAGTTGTTTGTCAAGTTAGAACTTCTCGTGTTGCTGTTGAAGATGAAGAAACTGAAGAAGGTGCAGAAGGTGAAGAAGGAGCTACTGAAGAAGGAGTTGCAGAAGAAGGAGCTGCAGAATAAATTTTTTTATAAAATATACTTAAGAAGCATCCTATTTATTTGGGATGCTTTTTTTATTTTTACAAAAGCTTAATTATCACATGTTTTCAATATTTAGAAAACTCTTTACAATTAATTCTAACAGAAATCTAACTGATGGTGATCCTATGAAAAAATATCTCATTGTAGGTTTAGGTAACATTGGTCCTAAATATGCAAATACCAGACATAATATTGGTTTTAAAATTCTAGATTTTTTAGCTGAAAAAGAAGAACTTACTTTTGAAAGTAAGAAACTAGGTGATGTAACAGTTTACAAATTAAAAGGCAGGACATTTTTATTGTTAAAACCTAGTACGTTCATGAATCTAAGTGGTAAAGCCATTAGATATTGGCTGGAAAAAGAAAAAATTCCTTTAGAGAATTTATTGGTTGTTACTGATGATTTAAATTTAGATTTTGGAACATTTAGAATAAAAACAAAAGGTAGCGATGGTGGCCATAATGGCTTAAAGGATGCTCAACAAGTCTTAAATACAGGTAAATACAATCGATTTCGTTTTGGAATTGGAGACACCTTTTCACAAGGAAAACAAATAGACTATGTATTAGGAGAATGGATAGGTGAAGAACAAAAACTATTACCTGAAAGATTAGAAAAAGCAACTGAGATCATTAAATCCTTTGGTTTAGCAGGAATAACAAATACCATGAATTCCTTTAATGGAAAATAATATGGACGTATATAAATCTTTAGCTTCCTATAAGAAAACCAATCCATCTGTAATAACTATAGGCACTTTTGATGGTTTACATTTAGGACATAAAGCAATTATAAATCAATTAGTTAATGCTGCTAAAGAGGACAATCTATCATCAATTTTACTTACATTCTTTCCACATCCAAGAATGATTTTACAAAAAGATTCATCCTTAAAATTGATAAATACTATAAATGAACGTGCAGCAATAATTAAACAAACAGGAGTTTCAAATTTAATCATCCATCCGTTCACAAAAGAGTTCTCAAGGTTAACTGCTTTAGAATTTGTCAGAGACATTTTGGTAAATCAACTACATATTAAAAAAATAATTATTGGTTACGATCATCAATTTGGAAGAAATAGAACTGCCACTATTAACGATTTAATAGAGTTTGGTAACATCTATGATTTTGAAGTTATTGAAATTACCGCTCAACAATTACAAAATGTATCTATTAGTTCTACAAAAATCCGAAAAGCATTAGAGGAAGGTGATGTAAAAACCACCAATCAATATCTTGGATATCCTTTTATGCTTTCGGGGAAAATAGTTAGAGGAAAAGGAATTGGAAAAACATTAGCATTTCCAACAGCAAACCTTAAAATCAAGGAAGATTATAAACTCATCCCAAAAAATGGTGTTTATTTAGTAAGATCTGTCATTGCTAAAAAAGAGGTTTTTGGCCTTACCAATATCGGCACTAATCCAACTGTTGGGGGTATTCATAAATCAATTGAAACTCATTTTTTAGATTATAAAAATGATTTATACAATAAGAATATTCGAATAAATTTTATAAAAAAAATTAGAGAAGAAAAAATATTTGACTCTAAAGAAGCGCTAAAAATTGCCATTAAAGAAGATGAAATATTCGCGCGAGATTATCTAAAAATTAATGAATAATTTTTTTTTTAAACAAATTGACAATACAAGTTTAAGCCTATTTAGGGTTGTTTTTGGATTTTTAATTACTTTGGAAGCTTTTGGAGCGATTGCTACAGGATGGGTTGGACGTGTATTAGTAACACCAGATTTCACATTTAATTTTATTGGCTTTGATTTTTTACAATGCTTTGTTGGCGAAGGAATGTATTTTTATTTCGCTCTAATGGGAGTCTTTGGAATTTTCGTGATGTTGGGTTATAAATATCGATTAGCGATGTTCTTTTATGCTTTATTATGGACTACTGTTTATTTAATGCAAAAAACATCCTATAACAATCATTATTACTTAATGGTTTTACTTTGTTGGATAATGACTTTTTTACCTGCAAATAAACGGTATTCATTAGATGTTAAATTTAACCCTTCGTTTAAATCACTTTCAATGCCTCAATGGGTTAAATGGACATTGATAGTGCAAGTTGCTATTGTATTTATTTATGGGTCTGTTGCAAAATGGTATCCCGATTGGATAAATGGAACTGCTCCTGGAATTATATTGAAATCTAAAAAAGATTATTTCTTAATTGGAGGCTTACTACAATATAATTGGATGCATTATAGTATTGCCTACTTTGGAATATTTTTCGATTTACTAATCATCCCAATGTTATTATGGAAACGAACAAGAGTACTTGGCTTTTACCTTTCGCTCTTTTTTAATTTGTTTAACTCCATTGTTTTTCAAGTAGGCATTTTCCCTTATATGTCAATTGCTTTTTTATTGTTTTTCTTTAGTTCGGAAACCATCCAAAAGAGATTCAAACTAAAAAATGAAATTTACGATGAACACCAAGTCACCATACCTAAACAAAATAATATACTGATCGGTATATTATTGGTGTATTTTATATTTCAGATAGGCTTACCCATTCGTCATTGGATGATTCAAGATGATGTACTTTGGACAGAAGAAGGTCATCGGATGAGTTGGAGGATGATGTTAAGATCTAAAAGTGGCACTTTAATTGTTAGGATTGAAGATAAAAAAACAAGAGAAAACAAAGTGTATGATTATAAAAAATTACTATCGCCTAAACAAGTTAGATCTGTAGCTACAAAACCAGATTTAATGTGGCAATTAGTACAAAAAATTAAAGCAATTGAAACTAAAAAAGGGAATGATATTGCTATTTATGTAAATTCAAAAGTAAGTGTCAATGGAGGCCCATATCATCAGTTTACCAATCCTAAAATAGACATTGCAAATCTAAACTGGGAGCTATTTAAACACAGTAATTGGTTATTGCCTTCGCCTGAAGATTATCAAAATAAATAAGGACCGAAAAATCTCCTAATAAACCCCTCTTTTTTCCTAAATTGCAGGCTTAAAAGTTTTAATAAAATGTTACAAGTAAACCAAATACGCGAAAACAAAGAAAAGTTTATTCAAGCCCTTAGCAAAAGAGGTTTTGATGCAACAACTATTTTCGAGGAAGTTTTAAAGACCGATGAGTTACGTAAAGCAACTCAAGCTAAACTTGATAAAATTTTATCGCAATCCAATACCTTTTCTAAAGAAATTGGAATTCTATTTAAAAGTGGGGAACCTCAAAAGGCTAACCTTTTAAAAGAGAAAACAACCCAATTAAAAGAAGTTTCAAAACAACTTACAGAAACACTAAATACTGCTGAAGAAAAACTTCAGCAATTACTTTTTAACATACCTAATATTCCAAATGAATTGGTTCCAGCTGGAACTGACGAAAATGATAATCAAGAGGTTTTTATTGAAGGTGAAATCCCAAAACTTTCTGAAGGTGCATTACCTCATTGGGAATTGGCGAAAAAATACGACATAATAGATTTTGAACTTGGTGTGAAAATTACAGGTGCTGGATTCCCTGTATATAAAGGAAAAGGAGCTCGACTACAACGTGCTTTAATCGCTTATTTTTTAGATAAAAATACGGATGCCGGTTATACCGAATATCAAGTTCCACATTTGATAAATGAAGCTTCAGGGTTTGGAACTGGTCAATTACCAGATAAAGAAGGACAAATGTATCATTCTACTATAGACGATTTATACTTAATACCTACCGCAGAAATTCCAGTTACTAATTTATTCCGTGGTGATTTAAAAGCGCATTCAGAATTACCCATTTTATGTACTGCATACACTCCATGTTTTAGAAGAGAAGCTGGGAGTTATGGAGCACATGTTAGAGGGTTAAACAGATTGCATCAATTTGATAAAGTGGAAATTGTAAGAGTTGAAAAGCCTGAAAATTCTTATACTGCTCTTACCGGAATGATAACTCACGTTAAAGATATACTTAGGGAGCTAAAATTACCGTATCGCATCCTTAGATTGTGTGGGGGAGATTTAGGATTTACTGCTGCTTTAACCTATGATTTTGAAGTTTTTTCTAC
>CAJXVL010000161.1 GCA_913061205.1 uncultured Flavobacteriaceae bacterium
AACTATAATGGTAAACTCAGACATTGTTTAGTCATCTTTTAGTTAATAAATAATTAGCAGCTTCAAAAGGAGTAGTTTTATGCTCACTAATTAAAATTAACTGTTTTTTTAATTCATCTTTAGTTTTTGGATGATTGTAAAAGTCGCTTTTTAAAGTATTTTCAATCGTTTGAAGCAACCAATATTTATTTTGATCATTTCTTTTTTGCTGAAAACACCCATTTTTTTTGGTGATGGAATTGAAGTTTTGAATCAGCTCCCAAATTTCAGAGATTCCTTCATTATGAAGGGCACTACAAGTTAGTGTTTTTGGAGTCCAATCATTTCCTTTATTTGGATACAAATGAAGCGCTCTATTAAATTCGGTTTGGGCTAGTTTTGCTGCTGTTATATTATGACCATCTGCTTTATTTATCACGATACTGTCAGCCATTTCAATAATACCTCTTTTAATTCCCTGCAATTCATCTCCAGCTCCAGCAAGCTTTAATAATAAAAAGAAATCTGTCATCGAATGAACAACGGTTTCACTTTGGCCAACACCAACTGTTTCAATTAGAATCACATTATAACCAGCTGCTTCACATAAAATAACTGTCTCTCTAGTATTTCTTGCTACACCACCCAATGAATCTCTTGATGCGGAAGGACGTATAAAAGCATTGGGTTCTTTTACTAAATCTTCCATTCGGGTTTTATCTCCTAAAATACTTCCTCCACTAATGGAACTACTAGGATCTACTGCTAATACTGCTACTTTATAATTGTTTTGACTAAGAAGTTTTCCAAACTGTTCTATAAAAGTACTTTTACCCACACCTGGAACACCTGTTATGCCTATACGTATAGATTTGTTAGAATGAGATAGGCAGGCTTCAATAATTTCTCTTGCTTGATCCTGATGCTTTTCAACGGTGCTTTCTACTATGGTAATGGCACGACTTAAAAAAGTTTTATCTTTTTTTAGTATGCCATTTATTAATTCTTTTGTGGTAGGAACCTTTACACGTTTTATTTTAAGGGTGGAAGCTACCTTTACACTTATGGATTTAGGTTGTGCTATTCCTTCTATTTCTTTTAAAGCCGATTTATTAGCTTCTTTTTTGTTCATTTTATTTTTCTTGTAATAAAACCGGTACTACAGTAGTATCCCAGGCTAATATCATTAAAGTTCCTGCTTTATTTTCAGAAAATGAAATGGTGAAGTTTTCAGTAATCGTTAAACTTTTTGAAACTGGAACCGTCACTATTAAAGCGTCATTTTCTGGATCTCGAGAAGCTGTTTGATCTGTATATTTAACTCCCCAATCATACATTTCAGAATTAAAAATAATTTGCCATGAATTTTCATCAGGAATGGTCCATAAGGTATACACTCCTTTCGCCAGATTTTTTCCGTCGATCATCAGATCTTTATTGGTGCTAAAAGTAGATGCTTCATTTGCTCCGGTTCGCCAAACTTTGCCATATGGAATTAAATTCCCAAAAATAACTCTGTTTTTTTTAATTGGGCTGCAATAAAATACATTAAGTTCAAGATCTCCCTGATGATAAGTTATGTCTTGTTCAGGGCTGTGTTTTTTAGTTTGTATTTTTATAACAGGACCTATTACAAACCTAAAAAGCAGTATGACTAGTAATAAGGCACCAAATACCCAAAAAAATATTTTTTTAAACTTAGCCATAGTTTTGTATTTATAAGTCATAAAGATACTGAAATTAAAATATTGAATTTTGGAACATTCGTATTTTTATGGAGTCTTTAAATTGATAGGCATCTAAAAGTAAAAACCTATAAAGTAGATTTGTTATTTTTTTATTAAAATGAGTGTTTTTTCTTTTTTTTGAAATTTAGAGTTGCAAAGCTTTGGAATACTTGTTTTATTCATCCTTATATTCACGCTATTTTTACTTAGATTCAGTATTTATTTTAACAAAAAAAAACGTCCAAGATCACTCTTAAACGTTCCTTTTAAAAACCATTTCACATTTTGTTAAAATGATTGAATTTTATACTATGCTTTTAATTAAAAAAATAACCTACAGATAAATTAATAATTCTGTTTTTAGTATCAGTACCAGGATCAACAATTGTATCTTCAATGACATTGCTCAATCCAATAACATATCTTGCCTGAAAAAATAATCCAAAATTTAATTCATATTGTGCTCCAAATCCAACTCCGATATCAAAAGATGCAGTATTGTCCTTATAATCTGAATTATCATCATCTTTATATGTTAGTTTTGAACTGGTATTAAAGCCAAATTGAGGTCCAGCTTGAGCTGTTAAACCATCTATTATTTTATATTCGGCCATAATTGGAATATTTAAATAATCTAATTGTAAATTAATATTATCTGCACTAAACCAATCACTTGTTTCTGCTCCTTGCTGAGAATATACTACTTCTGGTTGAATAGAGAATTTTTCAGAAATAGCAATATTAATAACAGCTCCAATATGGAAACCAGTTTTGTTAGAAGGCATAAAATTTCCATCATCAGTTAATGTTGAAATATTTCCACCTATTTTTGCTCCAAATTTAATTCCATTATCACTTGATGTATCCTCTTGTGCAATAGAGCTATTAAATGTTAATACTGCAATTGCAGTTAAAAATAATAATTTTTTCATAATTGATTGTTGTAATTTATTACCTACTCCAAAATTTTATAGTTGTTTTTTCAGTTTACTCCCAACTTTTGTAATTAGTAAGCGTAACTTACTAGGTATTTATTTTTTTGCGAAAATAGAACATTTATTTTAATAAAAGATATCTATTCAACCTATCAATTATTTTATATTATTAATTGATAATTTTTTACTTCCTTTGTGAGGTGGAGATAAAACTTATAAAAACCGATTCTTTGCCGTTATAATGTCATTATTTTTTCTCTCAAAAAATTCTGAAAACGATGAGCGATGGTGTTACTTGAATTCAGAATGAGATGATAGTTAACTATAGTTACATCAACACAGTAACTGATGTTTGTCCTAAGGTAATTATAATTTGTAAGCCAGTGGTTGCTGTATAAGTTCCAAACAGAAGATTATTGAAGTGAATTAGATAATTGATTGGTAATATTTATACAATATTCGTAAATAAAAGAATAATTAAAAGGCAATGAAAACTATATTTAGAGCACAGGAATACAAGGTATTATTTTATAGAATATTTTTAGCTTATGTATTTTATTTTGTTGCGAGAGCACTTTTTCTTTTTTATAATTTTTCACTTTTAGGAGTTGATTCAATTTCAGAATTTTTTAGATTGTATTATTACGGATTGGCTTTTGATACCACCGCTATATTATATGTGAATTCCCTCTTTATTTTACTTTCCATAGCTCCTGTAAGGAGCACCACATCAAAAAAATATCAAAAATTTCTGTTGTACTTCTATTTTGTCACCAATTTAATTGCTTATTCATTAAATTTTATTGACTTTATATACTACAAATACAACTATAGTAGGACCACCGTTACTGTTATCGATGTTTTAAAAGATGAATCTAATGTTTCGGGAATGTTATTTAGATTTTTATTTACCTATTGGCATGTACTAGTATTATTTATTCTAGTAGCTTATTTATGGATTTATCTTTATAAAAAATATAAAGTAACCGCTTCCAATGAAAATATTAACGCTACGTATTATTATTCAACTTCTGTATTAGCCATTATTATCATAACCGTTTTATCTGTGGGCGGAATTAGAGGTGGAGATTTTAAAGAAAGTACTAGACCCATTAATTTAGTGGATGCTAATCGTCATGTAAAAGAAATTAAACAAGCAGATTTTGTGTTAAACACACCTTTTGCATTTATAAGAACGTTATCTGCAAATACTTTTAAAAGGGTGAATTATGATATAAGTTCAGATCAAATAGATCATTTTATCAGTCCTATTAAGCAATATACTAGTAACGAAAAATCAAGTCCAAATATCGTGTTAGTTATTACAGAATCCTTTTCAAGAGAATATTCAGGTGCCTTTAATAAAGATAGGAATATCGAAAATTATGTTAGTTATACACCTTTTATAGATTCTTTAGCAGCACACAGTTTAATTTTCCCAAATGCATTTGCCAATGGCAATAAATCTATTCATGGAATGTCTTCTGTATTAGCAGGTATTCCATCGTTTAAAGATGCATTTACCTCATCACCCTATTCTAAACAAGAAATAGAATCGGTAGTTTCTATTTTAAATGAATTGGATTATGATACCTCATTTTTTCATGGTGCTGCTAATGGTTCTATGGGTTTTTTAGGGTTTAGTAATATTTTAGGGTTTGATAATTATTATGGGAGAACTGAATATAATAATGATGATGATTTTGACGGAACTTGGGGTATTTGGGATGAAAAATTTTTAGATTTCACAAAAGAAGTATTGAATGAAAAAAAAGAACCATTTTTCAGTACTATTTTTACTTTAAGTTCTCATGAACCTTTTAAAATTCCAAAAGAATACAAAGGAAAATTTCCAACAGGAAATGTGCAAATGAACCAATCTATTTCTTATACCGATTATTCTCTTAAAACTTTTTTTGAAGCTTCTAAAAATGAAGAATGGTTTAATAATACCATTTTTATAATTACCGCAGATCATGGAAGTCAACCAGGTTTTGATGAATACAGAAAAACAGTTAATAGAACCGGAATACCAATTTTAATATACAAACCTGATAATAGTTTAAGGGAAGTAAAAAATGACTTAGCTCAACAAATAGATATTTATCCAACTATTATTGATCTTATTGGTTATAAAAAACCTTTTAGGAGTTGGGGGAGAAGTTTAATAAACGACTCTTTGATTCATCCTTTTACCTTTAACTATTGTGCATCTGGTTATGTCTTGCAAAGAGATAACTATATTTGTTTTTTTGATGGTGAAAAAACAACTGGATTTTACGATATCAACGATAAAGATTTAAAAATAAATTTAATTGAGCAGTCTAATAGTCAAATGGATACTTTAGAAATAGTGACTAAAGCTTTTATAAAAGATTTTTTTGATAGGATTGTAGATAAAAAATTAGGCAAACCAAAAAAATCTGTCTCTTATACACATCTCCGAGCCCACGAGACGTAGAGGAATCTCG
>CAJXVL010000162.1 GCA_913061205.1 uncultured Flavobacteriaceae bacterium
TCTACACGTAAGGAGTCGTCGGCAGCGTCAGATGTGTATAAGAGACAGGATAAAACAGCATAAAATTCGATAGAATTTTTAAATATTATTTCCATTGTTTTTTCTTGCTAGTACCTCCAATTCCGGGATTGAAAATATTATTTGGATCTAATTTCTTATAAAATGTTTTAAGAGAAGATTTAGCTTCATATTCATGACCAACGTTGTGCTCTGCTGGATATTCAGCTCCTCTAACATTATAAGTATTTAAAAGCTTTTCTTTTAAGATGATAGGGTCAACACCTTTTTTAACAATATAATTGAGGTGCATTACATGACAAAATAAATGACCATAATAAAATTTCTTATCTAATAAACAATTGATTTCAGTTGGTAATTTCTCAAACCAATTTTTTTCATTTCTAGGAAAAGCAATATCCATTGATAACATGCCCCCCGTAGTATTTTCATTTAAAGAATGATAACGGCCTATTGCACTTGCAGCAACAAATCGATGTAATACAGCTTTTCTTGCTTCTTTTTTGGTACATTCAAAATAGTCTCCCTCTTTAACATTAAAAAAGTCAGCAAAATATTCCTGTGCTTCTTCAATTCCATCATCAGACATTTCAATCACCCAATGATGCTCATATTTATCTCTAAACTTTTCCATCCTATTGGGTAGATGATTTGGATAAAAATTACTTAAAAACTGCATTAATTTATCAGATAGTTTATCAGGTAAAAAATTTATTTTTTCTGACAATAAATCAACTTTTCTTTTTAATTTAAATAGGGTTGGAAGAAAACTTGTACCTAATTTATCTATTACAATAAAAGTATCTTTACTGTATTTTTTTGCTGCATCATAACAATCTCTGTGCAAGTAGTCTCCTGCAGTTGGAAGAGTTTTAAATTTTGAAAGTATATCTCTTCTAATCTTCCAGAAAATATCAACATCATTTGAACCTAAATAAAAAACCTTATTTCTTTTAGGCATCGGATATGTATCTAATCTTACAGCAAATACTGCAATTTTTCCTGCACTTCCAGAGGCACCATATAATAGTCTACTGTCAGAATTAAATCTTGATGGAGTTGATGAATCAATTTGTCGAATAATTTGAGAGTATTTATTGTCAGATGCTAATTTTTCTGAGTGAATTATATCTCCTTCATTATAATTACTGTTCTCTAAATTATTTAAAATATCCTCTTCTTTAGAGCCTAAATTAATACCTAAGTCATTTATTAATTCTAATTCTCCATTCTCTTTAACTCTAGCATATAGTGCTAATTCTGTATAAGCTGGTCCTCTTTTCACTAGTGATCCACCAGAATTATTACATACTCCACCAACAATTGAAGCTCCTATTGAAGTCGAACCAATAACTGAATGTGGTTCTCTATCGATAGGCTTTAATTTTTTTTCTAATTCATACAATGTACTTCCAGCTAATCCAATAATCTGTTTACCCTTATCTATTATTTGAATATCGTTTATACGCATAGTATTAATAATAACTATAGGGCGATCATAATTGTTACCATAAGGAGTAGAGCCTCCAGTAAGTCCTGTATTAGCCGCCTGCATAATTATTATTACATCTGATTTTATACAAACTTTTAGAATTTTCCAAAACTCTAATAAAGTTCCAGGTTTAACAACCGCTAATGCGTCTCCTTTTCCATACCTCCAACCTTTACAATATGGTTCTTTCTTCCATTCTGAAATAATTAAAAATTCCTCTCCAGAAATATTTTTTAAATCACTAATTAATTTTTTATTTTTCTCCATAATAAATATCAGGAAATACGTTTTTTCAAAAATAAATATAAATTAATACATTCATATATTTTTTAAAATTTTATATCTTTTTTTACTTTAATAAAATAACAATTGCTAACAGTACCTTTATTGAGAATAGTTGTAGACATCAAATAAAAGATGGGACACAGCGAGTAGCTTTTCACCCAATTAGTATATTAAAAAATGCCCTTTCTTAGTTTTCTATTTGATAGGTGTCAATGTTTTGTGTTGTAGTGCTAGAATCTTCAGAAGGTATTGGTAAATCAATGCCTAAAGAACTTAAATCTTCCAGTTCATACTCTATTAGCGATTCACTAAAAATAAGACCTACATTGCTTGCAAAATAATTTGTAGTTTTTAAAACATCTTGTGCTTGTAAGATCGGAATTACTATAACGGTTCCTAAAATTTCAATATTAGTGGATATAGAAAGGTTCAGTATAATTGAAGAAGTTAATACTTTATTAGCTGTAAAAGCTCCAGTTCCTTCATCTATTATATCACCTTGAATTGTACTAATTGTATAATTGATAATTATGGGAATATCATCAATTATTTCTGAAACTTCACCTATTTCCTCACTCAATAAAGCGCCATTTTCCGCTTCTTTATCGTAAATAATTAGATCTGTTAGTGGTATAGAAATTTCTGGAAAACCTTCAATTAGTGGTGTGCCAAACTCTCCATTTAAAAAAAGTTTAGATTCAGAAGTC
The DNA here is from genome assembly GCA_913061205.1 of uncultured Flavobacteriaceae bacterium. Classification (GTDB taxonomy): domain Bacteria; phylum Bacteroidota; class Bacteroidia; order Flavobacteriales; family Flavobacteriaceae; genus Marifrigoribacter. Next base: position 2,503 of record CAJXVL010000162.1, read on the forward strand.
CTCATTAGGTTTTGAGACATCATGGAAGTCATAAATCCTGAAATAGGTTCAGAAGCAATAAGTTTGGTATAATCCAATCCGTTTAAAACTTCATTAGAAGCAGTATAAAGTGAATCCCTTGCAATGCCCTCCTCATTCTCATTATTATAATTCCAATAGGAACTCAATGTTAATGGAAAATAATTATATATTTCTACAACAGGAACTTCTTGATTGTCATCAGTAGTTGAGCAAGAAATAATTAAAACTAATGCTAAAAGAAATGTTATTTTTTTCATAAAAGTATATTTTAGCGAATATAGTAAAATTGATAGAAGATGAATAAGATTAAAATGACTTTTGGATATTGTATTATTAAAATATACATTTGTTGAAAACGTATAGATGGCAGGAAACACTTTTGGAAGTCTTTTTAAACTTACTACTTTCGGAGAATCTCATGGTGAAGCTATAGGCGGTATTATAGATGGTTGTCCAGCTGGTTTGGAAGTTGATTTGAATGCAGTAGCGATAGATATGGCTCGCAGAAAACCAGGGCAATCTAAAATAACAACTCAACGGAAAGAACCCGACCAAGTAACGTTTTTATCAGGAATATTTGAAGGTAAAACGACGGGGACTTCTATTGGTTTTATTATTGAAAATACCAATCAAAAACCCAAAGATTATTCACATATAAAAGATGTTTATAGACCCTCTCATGCCGATTTTACGTATGACCAAAAATTTGGACATCGCGATTACCGGGGAGGAGGAAGAACTTCTGCAAGAGAAACTGCTTGTAGAGTTGCAGCTGGTAGTATCGCTAAGCAGCTTTTAAAGGATATTAAAATAAATGCTTTTGTATCTTCAGTAGGTACTATTTGCATAGACAAGCCATATCAAGAATTAGATTTTAGTGCCATTGAAAATAATATTGTTCGTTGTCCAGACGAAGAAATTGCTCATAAAATGATTTCTAAAATTGAAGAAATTAAAAAAGCGGGAGACACCATTGGAGGAACCATAATGTGTGTTTTACGAAACGTTCCAGTGGGTTTAGGAGAACCTGTATTTGATAAGCTTCATGCTCAATTGGGAAAAGCAATGTTGTCAATCAATGCTGTAAAAGGTTTTGAATATGGAGTAGGATTTTCTTCAACAAAAATGAAAGGAAGTGAGCATAATGATATTTTTAATAAAGACGGTACTACCAAAACCAATCTTTCGGGTGGAATTCAAGGCGGAATTAGCAACGGAATGGATATTTATTTTAGAGTAGCTTTTAAGCCTGTTGCAACGCTAATTCAAAAACAAAAAACATTAGATACACAAGGAAATATAGTTGATATGCAAGGAAAAGGGAGGCATGATCCTTGTGTAGTTCCTAGAGCAGTTCCTATAGTAGAAGCTATGGCTGCATTGGTGTTAGCAGATTTTTATTTACTAAATAAAATTAATAAAATATAATAACCAAAATCTATTGGTTCAAAATAATTTTTATGAAAAAAATTGCATTGCATTGGAAAATATTAATAGGGATGGCTTTAGGAGTCATCGTTGGATTATTAATGACCATGGTCGATGGAGGTATGGGAGTCGTACAAGACTGGATTAAACCTTTTGGTACCATATTTATTAATTCATTAAAACTAATCGCAATTCCTTTAATCTTAGCAGCATTAATTAAGGGAGTGTCCGATTTGAAAGATATTTCCAAACTATCAAAAATGGGTACTAGAACTATATTAATATATATTATGACAACTGTAGTTGCTGTATCTGTTGGCTTAATATTAGTAAATACTATAAATCCGGGGAAATCTATTTCAGAACAAACCAGGTCCGAAATGGTAGAAAATTACAGTGGAAATACCGTTAAATATCAAAAAACGGCACTTAAACAAAAAGAATCAGGCCCTTTACAAGCATTAGAAGATTTGGTGCCACAAAATATATTTAAAGCTTCTACTAGTAACAAGAATATGTTGCAAGTAATTTTCTTTGCAATTTTCTTTGGTATCGGATTGATTTTAATTCCTGAAGAAAAGGGAGCAATCGTTAAAAAATTCTTTGACGGTTTTAATGATGTTATACTAAAGATGGTCGATTTAATTATGTTAGCTGCACCTTATGGTGTATTTGCATTATTAGTAGCTTTGGTTGTTGAATCTCCAAGTGTTGACCTCTTTAAAGCATTAGGTTGGTATTCAGTAACCGTCGTTTTAGGTTTAGTAACTATGATTGGAATTTATATTTTAATCGTAGCATTCTATACTAAAAAGAGTCCTAAATTCTTTATCAATGGAATATCACCAGCCCAATTATTAGCCTTTTCAACAAGTTCTTCTGCAGCAACTTTACCTGTTACTATGGAAAGGGTTACGGAACATTTAGGTGTAGAAGAAGAAGTTGCAAGTTTTGTTTTGCCAATTGGAGCTACTATAAATATGGACGGAACAAGTTTGTACCAGGCAGTAGCTGCAGTTTTTATTGCTCAGGCATTTGGTATGGATCTTAGTTTTGGAACACAATTAGGACTGTCTCTTATACACATCTCCGAGCCCACGAGACGTAGAGGAATCTCG
>CAJXVL010000163.1 GCA_913061205.1 uncultured Flavobacteriaceae bacterium
CGTAGCTACTTTTTGAATTTATTTACCTTCATTAATTCATTTTTAATATCAGATTTATTATAAACTAAAGAAATTGTATATTTGCAATCCAAAAATAAGGTATAGTAACCTACTTTAAATTTTGACAGAATGAAAAGTAACTTATTTAAAATCATTTTATTACTAGTTGTTATGCTTTGTATAGCGTCCGGTTTCTCTTTTAAGAAAACAACTGGCTTGTCAAAGTATCTGATTAATGATGTAGAGCTTTGTTATCAAGTGCCTAATGAAAACGAAGTGAATTTACTTCATCCCGAAGAACCATCTTATTATATTTTTTTAGGAAAGTCATATTTAGGTTTTAAAGAAGCTATTGGTTTTAAAGAATCTAGAGGCGATTATTCTATTATTAATATTTATGGTTATTTGGGAAAATATCAATTTGGAAAAGGCACTCTTAAATTAATTGGTATTAAAGATGCTAAAGGGTTTATCAGTAATTCTTATTTACAAGAACAGGCTTTTTCTGCAAATACTTCTAGGAATAAATGGATTTTAAGAAGAGATATTAAAAGATTCCAAGGTACTTATATCGGAGGTATTAAAATTACAGAGTCTGGCATGTTAGCCGCTGCACATTTGGCAGGACCAGGAAATGTAAAGAAATACCTAAGAAGTGGTGGTACCCTTGAATTTAATGATGCTTTTGGAACTTCCATTAAATATTATTTAAAAAAGTTTTCTGGCTATGATACTTCTTTTATTATAGCTAACAAAAGAGCAAAAGCTTAAACATATTATTTTTGAATAATAAATATGGTCGGTCTTTTATGAAGATCCACTTTTATTTTTTTCCAATTGTTAGCGCTGTGGGTTTTAATATACTCAGTTGTTAAGGTAATGTCACAAGCAACACAAACATGAGTCTGAGGATGTAATGTGTTGATCAAACTTTCTAACATTTGATTATTTCGATAGGGGGTTTCAATAAATAATTGTGATTGATTTTCTTCTATTGAAAGTCTTTCTAAGCGTTTTATTTCTAATTTTCTTTCTCCTTTGTCTATCGGTAAATAGCCATTAAATGAAAAATTTTGGCCATTAAAGCCACTAGCCATCATTGCTAATAAAATTGAGGAAGGACCCACTAATGGAACAACTTTAACTCCTTTGATATGAGCTTGTTCAACTACAGCAGCCCCAGGATCTGCTATTCCTGGACAACCAGCATCAGAAATGACTCCAATATTTTTACCTTGTAAGCAAGGTATTAGCATTTCAGGAATCTCAGTAGTATCTGTGTATTTATTTATTATACTAAAGTGAAGGCTTGGTTGACTTTTTTTAGGACAAATACTTTTAATAAACCTTCGTGCATTTTTTTCGTTTTCTACTATAAAAATATCAATATCTTCAATAGTTTTTTTTACTAATAGCGGTAATACTTCTAAGGGAGTCGTATCTCCTAAAGTACAGGGTATTAAAAACAAATTTCCTTGTGCTTGCATTTATTTTACTATTAATTTTTTAATGATAGATGTGCCTTTTGCAGAGCTAACTTTTACCATATATATTCCTGTTTGTAATGAATTTATTGAAATATTGGTTTCAGTAAGACCTGAAATATTTTTTGTTAAAGCAATACTCCCTTTAAGGTCATAAATACTAATATTCTTGATAAAACTATTGTTAGAAGATTTAACATTTAAGTTGTTAGAGGCAGGATTGGGGTAAATGGAAACAGTATTTATATTAAAATCTGTAGTTGATAAAATATTCCCTTCAATTTTATAAATGGATCCGAAATTATCAATTATGTATAATTCTTTATTTTTATCTTCTCCAAAAGAAACCCAGGAACCATTAAATGGCCCGTGATTAATTTGATTATTTGATTGATCAATGGTTCCAATTTCTCCACTACAAAAATCTGCATAAAAGTAGATGCCTAAGAAATTTTCATAAATTTCTCCACGATAAACATATCCGCCAGTAATTGAACAATTACCTCCAGAGTGACTGTATTCAGCTACTGGGAAAGTCAATTCAGATTGATTTGGACATCCAGATGTGTTGTATTCTTGGGTGCCTTCATAACACCTCCATCCATAATTTTGACCAGAAACAGTTGCTGCAGCTCTATCTATTTCTTCCATAGAACCTTGACCTACATCACCAATCCATAATTCATCTGTTTCAGAATCAAAAGAAAAACGCCAGGGGTTTCTTAATCCATACGACCAAATTTCATCTAAAGCATTGGGATCTCCAACAAAAGGATTGTTAGAAGGAACCGCATAATTAGTACTACCTTCCGTATTATCGATATCGATGCGAAGCATTTTACCTAATAATGTTTGTAAATTCTGTGACCTATTTTCAGGGTCACCAGCACTGCCACCATCACCTAAGCCAATATAGAGGTATCCCTCTGGTCCAAAGCGTAAACAGCCACCATTATGATTAATGTAGGGTTGTTCAACCTCTAGAATTTGGAATTCAGAATCTGGATCTGCAATACTTGGATCACTTGTACTTACGGAAAATCTTGAAATCTGTGTGTTTCCAAAATTATCGATATAATTAACATAAAAATAACCATTATTAATATAATCTGGGTGAAAAGCTAAACCCAGTAATCCTCTTTCATCATAGTTGCCTCCGGGAGTTAAAACTATACTTTGTATGTCTAGAAAAGGAGTGGGGTTAGTCGTTCCGTCTAATTGAAGTATTTCAATAACTCCGCGTTTCTCTACAATAAATAATCGGTCATCACCTACATTTTGCATTTCTACAGGGTTTGAAAAACCATCTGCGAATAAAATTGTGTAAATATCTTGTGAAAAAGAAAATGTAGTAATTAATAATAATAGTAAAGTAAGCGTTTTATTTTTCATAGTTTTTTTTATTTTTCTACTAAAATAATAAATTAAAGACGATTGGCAATGCTATCACAGGATAGATCTAACATTCGATAAACGTTTTGAAATCCTTCACTACCTCCATAATAAGGATCCGGAACATCCATATTTTCGTTTGGAAATATTTCATTTAGTATTAAATGAATTTTTTCTTTATCTGAATCATTCCTAGCTATTGATAAAATATCTTTTTTATTTGAATTATCCATCACGAAAATATAATCAAAATCGTCGAAATCTTGTTTAGAAAATTGCCTAGCTCGTTGATCGGTGATGTCTAATTGATGTTTTTTTGCGACTTCAATACTTCTTGGATCGGGTTTCTTTCCAATATGCCAATGTCCAGTTCCAGCTGAATCTACATATACGTTATTAGAATCAATTTTAGATTTTAAAATACCTTCTGCTAATGGAGAACGGCATATGTTTCCCAAACATACCATGAGAATTTTTATTTTCATTTCTGAAAAATTAAATAAATAAAACTGACTTTATAAGGTTAGCTTTTTATTAAGATCTTCTACGTATTTTCTGAATTGTTTATCAGTACTAGATAAATTATCTACAGTTTTACAAGCATGTAAAACCGTTGCATGATCACGCTTTCCAATTTGTGATCCAATAGAAGCTAAAGAGGCTTTTGTTAATTTCTTAGCAAAGAACATGGCTAATTGTCTTGCTTGAACAATATGACGTTTTCTGGTTTTTGATTGAAGAGTATCTACATCCATTTGGAAATATTCACTAACAACTTTTTGGATATAATCTATAGAGACCTCACGGCTCGTATTTTTTACATAATTATCAACGATTCTTTTAGCAAGATCAATTGTGATTTCTTTTTTATTGAAAGAAGAGTGTGCTATCAATGATATAATAGCTCCTTCTAATTCTCTAATATTGGTTTTAATATTGTTCGCCAAAAACTCAACGATAACTTCAGGCATTTCTACGCCATCTCTATATAGTTTATTTTTTATAATGGCAACTCTAGTTTCGTAATCTGGATGATTTAATTCTGCTGAAAGACCCCATTTAAAACGGGATAACAGTCGTTGTTCAATATCAATCATATCAACAGGAGCTTTGTCACTAGTTAAAATAACTTGTTTCCCATTTTGATGTAAGTGATTAAAAATATGAAAGAAAACGTCTTGAGTACCAGCTTTACCGGAAAGTAATTGAATGTCGTCGACTATTAAAATATCAATAATTTGATAAAAATGAATAAAATCGTTTCTATTATTCTTTTTAACGGATTCTATATATTGTTGGGTAAATTTCTCAGCAGAAATATATAGAACTGTTTTTTCTGGATATTTATCTTTTATTTCAACACCAATTGCATGTGCTAAATGAGTTTTTCCTAATCCAACTCCTCCAAAAACTAATAGTGGATTAAATGACGTTCCTCCTGGTTTGTTTGCAACCGCCATACCTGCAGACCTAGCTAATCTATTAGAATCTCCTTCTAAAAAATTATCAAAACTATAATTTGGATTGAGTTGTGATTCTATTTTAACATTTCGAATCCCAGGAATTATAAAGGGATTCTTTAGCATTGGGTTTTTATTCTTAATCGCTACGTCTACTTCTTGAGATCGTAAATGATTTCTATTAGAGCTAGGAATTTTTTCTGTAAACGGTTGTTTGTTCCCGTAAGTATTTTCCATTTTAATAATATAGACTAATTTGGCTTTTTCCCCTAATTCTTTGGTTAATGCTACTTTTAGTATTTTAACGTAATGTTCTTCAAGCCATTCGTAGAAAAATTTACTTGGTACTTGAATGCTAAGTGCATCATCTGTTAATTTGACAGCATTGATTGGTTCAAACCAAGTTTTATATGCTTGAGCAGTAATGTTGTCTTCAATAAAAGTTAAGCATTTATTCCAAACCAGGTCAGCTGTTTTGCTCATAGTAAAAATAGAGATGAATAGTTAATATTAATAATTAATTTATCAAGAAAGATAGTACCCCTCAAACGACTTCTTAACGTTGCAAATATGTGAACAAAAAAGTTATAAAAAAAACACTTTTGGTATTGAATATCTGTTTTTTTTTTCTCATATTAACGTCCTGATAAATCTACAACAAAACTTTCTTATATCTGTCTCTTATACACATCTCCGAGCCCACGAGACGT
>CAJXVL010000164.1 GCA_913061205.1 uncultured Flavobacteriaceae bacterium
AATTTGATAGAATTACTGAAAGAGGTGGTGTTTTAGGGGCTATGGAAACCATGTATCAAAGAAGTATGATACAAGAAGAGAGTTTGTATTATGAAACTTTAAAACACAACGGGGAGTTTCCCATAATTGGTGTCAATACTTTTTTAAGCAGTAAGGGTTCTCCAACAGTTATTCCAGGAGAAGTTATAAGAGCTACTGAAAAAGAAAAACAATATCAAATTAATTTAATAGAAAGTATTCATAAGTCAACCAAAAATAAATCTTCTGCATTATTGACTGAATTACAAAAAAAAGCAATTAATAATGAAAATATATTTGAAGCTTTAATGGAGGTCTGTAAAACATGTACGTTAGGTCAAATTACAAAAGCATTATTTGAAGTAGGTGGGCAGTATCGAAGAAATATGTAAGTAATTAGTTTTCTTACAATGTCAACATCCAAATGTGCTGTAGTTTTCGAAACTTTTTTAACTCTTTTCGAAGCAAAGGAAGAAATTCTTTTCCGTTGCTATTGATGAGTTCCAAACGGTCACAATTTTTATCTAATACATTTGTTAAATGTGAAATTGATAAAAGATGTTGATGTCTTTCTTCAGAAAAATATTTGCTTTCCGCTTGAACTATTTCCGGAACTAAAGAATTAGATTGTTGAACAATATCACCCGTAAAATAAATGTTCGGATCTTCAAATCCATTAGATTGAATGTTGGCTAAATCTGGAACTAAATAGTTAGATATCTGACTAGAAAGTGTCAATATTTCTATAGCCTTTTTGTGAATTGGCGAAATATGCTCATTATTTGTGCTAACAGAGTTCATTTTAATTTATTATAACAACTTGTAACACAAAATTAGCAACTATTTGTTTTCTTATGCTTTAATAGTTAAGGTATTTTTGTATATTTGCTTTAAAATAAATGTTTTTTTATTAAATATACTTTACTATGTTAATGGATGCTTTGAATTGGAAAATTTTAAAATGCTTGCAAGAAAATGCTAGACAATCTAATGCTAAAATTGGAAGAATAGTAGGCATAAGTTCTCCTGCAGTTTCAGAAAGAATTAAAAAAATGGAAGATATAGGGGTTATAAATGGTTATAAGACAATTGTTTCGTCCTATGAGGTTGGATATCAATTAAAAGCAATAATTACCATAAGAGCTTTTATGGGTAAATTAAAACCTTTTTTAATTAAAGTTAAATCATTTGATGAAGTGCTTAATTGTTATCGAATTACTGGAAATGAAAATATTGTAATGGAAGTAATGCTAACAAACCAAAGACATTTAGAACAATTTATAGATCAATTAATAAGCTATGGAGAAACAAAAACACAAATTGTACTCTCTAGTGTCATTGAAAATACTGCAATTACAAAAACAAAATTATATGAAATATAAAGCTTTAATTTTCTTGTTATTTATTTGTTTTAACGCAGCAGCACAATCCAATAGAAAAATAATTAAAGAAATAAAAAAATCTCAAAAAGAATTAAATAAAGAATTTATAAATCCTGAAACTTCTATTTTAGATTCTTTAGATCAAATTACTTTTGAAGGTTTGGTATTTTATCCTATCAATACAACATATCGTTTTGAAGCTAAATTTGTGAGGACACCATTTGAAAAACCTTTTTTAATGAAGACATCTACTGATCGTTTACCCGAATATGTTAAGTACGGGGAGGCTTATTTTACGCTGGATAAAAAAGAGTTAAAACTTAGCATTTATCAAAGTACGAATCATGAAAAAGAAGAAGGTTATGAAGATTATTTGTTTTTACCTTATACCGATCTAACAAGTGGAGATGGGTCCTATGGTGGCGGAAAATATTTAGATTTAAAAACTCCAGAAGGGAATACTATAATTATAGATTTTAATAAAGCGTATAATCCATATTGTGCCTACAGTCATCGATATTCTTGTCCTGTTCCTCCTGAAGTAAATGACTTGTTAGTTAGAATTGAAGCTGGAGTGAGGGTTTATGAAAAGCCTTAAAGAAATTTAACAACCCACATTCCTAAAAATACTGCAGCGAAACCTATAATAAAACTTAGAATGGTATAAATAGCAAAGCCCATAAAATCTCCAGATTTTAAAAATAAGTGATTTTCATAAGCAAAAGCTGAAAAAGTAGTGAAGCCTCCACAAAAGCCTGTAGCTATAAATAAAACAGTATTACTTGATACGCCATTGTTTTTTAAGGAAAATCCGAGAACCATACCAATTATTAAACTACCAATAATATTAGCTGCAAAGGTTCCGTATGGAATTCCAGATTTATAACTGTTTAGATAAGTGCCAATCCAATAACGAAGAGAACTCCCTAATCCACCCCCAATAAAAACTAATAATAATTGTTTCATATGTCTATGTCATTTTATTAAATCGGTCAAATGCAATTTGTTATTAGTCATTCTATTTAGTTCTAAAAGTTTTAACATACTCGTTTCATAAAGCTAATATAAAAAATCCCCTTGAGTAAATTACTTAAGGGGATTTAATATATGATTTATATTGATTATTTTATTTGAAAAATTACCGCTTGTATGGCTCCAAGTTTTAGTTTGATGCTGCTATTTATAAATAACTCCTATTCTAATAGTCCCATTTCTAAAGTATTATTTGTTATTTTTGTTTTCTTCAAATAAATAAAAACTATCAAAATGGAAAAAAAGTATTTAATAGGTATGCTCCTAACAGCTATGATTGTAATGTCATGTGCAGATAAAAAAAAGATATCGGATTCTTCTAAGGAACAAATTGGAATTGAAAAATCTGCTAATTTTGACCACAACGTAGAACAATTTGCAGATATAAAAGTGTTGAGGTATCAAATATCAGGTTGGGAAAATTTAACCTTAAAAGAACAAAAGTTAGTTTATTATTTAACACAAGCAGGATTATCTGGTCGTGATATAATTTGGGATCAAAATTACCGACATAACCTAACGATTCGTAAAGCATTGGAAAATGTTTATAATACCTATAAAGGAGATAAAACTTCTGAAAATTGGAAAAGCTTTGAAACCTATTTAAAAAGAGTTTGGTTTTCAAATGGTATCCATCATCATTATTCAAATGCTAAACTTCCTACTGATTTTTCCTCAGAATATTTAAATGAATTATTAGCAGCTACTAATACTAAATTAGAAGGAGAATCTTTTAATGTTATTTTTAGCGATATGGATACTAAAAAAGTAAATCAAGCAAAAGGAGTTGACAATGTATTAATGAGTGCAGTTAATTTTTACGGACCAGGGGTTACGAATGCAGATGTTGAATCCTTTTATGGAAAAATGAATTCTCCAGATCCACAAAAACCTTTATCTTATGGATTAAATTCACAGTTAGTTAAAGAAAATGGAGTATTAAAAGAACGGGTGTATAAATCTGGCGGATTGTACGGATCTGCCATAGATGAAGTTGTGAAATGGTTGGAATTAGCACAAGGTGTTGCAGAAAACGAAGCACAAGGTAAAGCTTTGGGTCTATTAATTAAATATTACAAAACAGGAGATCTTCAAACTTGGGACGATTATAATGTAACCTGGACAGGAGCAACAGAGGGAAATATTGATTATATCAATAGTTTTATTGAAGTATATAATGATCCGCTAGGTTATAAAGGTTCTTACGAGACAGTAGTCCAAATTAAAGATTTTGATATGTCTAAAAAAATGGCAGTATTATCTGAAAACGCGCAGTGGTTTGAAGATAATTCTCCATTAATGGACGAACATAAGAAGAAAAATGTAGTAGGTGTTACTTATAAAGTTGTAAATGTTGCTGGTGAAGCAGGAGATGCATCTCCTAGTACTCCCATAGGAGTAAATTTACCAAATGCAAACTGGATTCGTGCCGAAGTTGGGTCTAAATCAGTTTCTTTAGGAAATATCATTCATGCCTATAACAATGCAGGAAGTTCAGGACGTTTAAAAGAATATGTTTATGACGATGAAGAATACGAATTAGAAAAAAAACATGGACAATTAGGAGATAAATTACATACTGCACTACATGAAGTAATTGGGCATGCTTCGGGACAACTAAACCCTGGTGTTGGTGAAACGAAAGAAACACTTAAGAATTATGCTTCTACATTAGAAGAAGGAAGAGCAGATTTAGTTGGATTGTACTATTTGTACAACCCAAAACTACAGGAATTAGGATTGGTAGATGATTGGAATGCTGTTGGAAAAACCGCCTATGATGGTTATATCAGAAATGGTTTAATGACACAACTTATTAGATTACAATTAGGAGATGATGTAGAAGAATCACACATGCGAAATAGGCAATGGGTATCTGCTTGGGTTTTTGAAAAAGGCATGTCTGAGAATGTAATTGAAAAAGTAACTCGGGATGGAAAAACATATTACAATATTAATGATTATGAAAAACTTCATGAATTATTTGGTCAATTATTGAAAGAAACACAACGTATAAAATCTGAAGGTGATTATGAAGCAGTGGAAGCTTTGGTTGAAGGGTACGGTGTAAAAGTAGATCAAGACTTACATAAAGAAGTTTTAGAACGAAATGCTCAATTTACATCTGCACCTTACAGTGGTTTTGTGAATCCTGTGATAGTTCCTAAAATGAATGAAGCTGGAGAAATAGAAGGTTTTACGGTAGAACAGCCAGCAACATTTAAAGAACAAATGATTCACTATTCTAAAACGTATAACTTCTTGCCAGAAGTAAATTAAGACTTGAAATAAATCAATCTCAAAAAAGCTTTTTGTTAATTCAAAAAGCTTTTTTATTGTTTTAACCAATTTTTAAATAGTACCAGTAGAAATACAAAAGCAATAAAACCGACTAATACCCAAATACTTCCTTTGTAATATTTTTTATGTAATGCTTTATCTTTTCGATAGCTAAAAAACAATATAATTACAAATGCAATAATAAAAAAAATAACAAATGTCCATTGACCAGAACTAAACATAATCTGTCTC
>CAJXVL010000165.1 GCA_913061205.1 uncultured Flavobacteriaceae bacterium
CTAGATTAGGATCTATAAATATAGAAGTTCTAATAGCCTGTTTTTTACATTCAGAGATTATTTCAGACAAAAAACTTTTATGGATAATAGTATCCCAACCTGCATTTGAAGTAATTGCATCAATTGTATCAGGAACTAATGTCACTTGAGTTGGTTTGACATCAAACACCATTTTTAAAAATGAATCAATAGGATTTCCTTCAATATTATACTCTGTGGAAATAACAGGTTTGATATCATAAACATCTTGATATCTTATGTGCCTTTCGTCTGGTCGAGGATGTATAGTTATCCCTTCAGCACCAAATTTCTGAACATCTATGGCAGCTTGTAAAACACTTGGAGTATTACCTCCTCTTGCATTACGTAAGGTTGCAATTTTATTAATATTGACGCTTAGTTTTGTCATGATTTAAATTTAGAATGGTAAAAATACAATTTGAACTATGTATTTAAAGCTATTTTTTAAGTAATTTGCAAAAAATAAAATTTGTGAGTACACAAGAATACATAATTAACGACATCGCTCCTTTTAATATAGCTGCCAACATATTAGAGGTTCAAGATATTTTCAACCAATTAACTTATTCTCATGTTCCAGTTAAGAATGATGGGGTCTATATTGGTTGTATTTCTGAAAATGACGCACATTGTTTTGAAGGCACAAAACAATTGAAAGATTACTTATTTTCTTTGGAAACATTTTTTGTAAGAGAAAAAACGAATTGGCTGGATATTTTGGAAGCATTTGCTTTAAACAATAGTAATATTATGCCTGTGTTAGGAAAAGACAATAGTTACATTGGCTATTATGAATTAAGCGATATCATGTCCTTATTTAATGATACTCCCTTTTTAAATGAAGCAGGCGGTATAATTGTAATTGAAAAAGAACAACGCGATTATTCTTTTAGTGAAATATGTCAGATTATAGAATCTAATAATGCTAAAATATTGGGCTTATTTATATCTAAAATGGAGGGAGATAGGGTTCAAGCTACTATTAAAATCGGTCATATTGGAATGAATGCAATCGTTCAAACTTTTAGACGTTACAATTACCTTGTCGTTTCTAATCACGAAGAAGATCGTTTTTTAGAGGACTTAAAAGATCGTTCTAATTATTTAGATAAATACCTTAACATATAAACTCATAAAACGAGCTTGTTAATTTTTTTTAAATCAAGTAAAGGACTAATAGCAAATAGCCTGTCTGTATTAAATTAGTCGATAAAAACAATAATTATAGAAATATGAAAATAGGTATTTACGGACAGTTTTATCATAAAGATTCTGAAATCTATATTCAGTATATCTTAGATGCACTTCAAAACAAAAATGTTGAAATTGTTGTAGAAGAAGCATTTTTAAAAAGCATTAATAAAAACAAAGATATTTCAAAAAATTATTCTAAAATTTTTTCTTTTAAAGAAATAGATGCTAGCTATAACTTTTTTTTAAGCATTGGAGGTGATGGTACTTTATTAAAATCGGTTACCTATGTTAAAGATTTAGGAATCCCAATAATTGGAATTAACACTGGAAGACTTGGTTTTTTAGCAACCATACAAAAAGAAGAAATTACAGATAGTTTATATCAAATTTTAGATGGGGATTATTTTATTTCGGAAAGAAGTTTACTTTCAATTTCCACCAATCCAAAAAACGAAAATATTTCACCATTAAACTTTGCCTTAAATGAAATAGCTGTCAATAGAAAAAATACAACTTCCATGATTAAAGTAGAAACTTTAGTCAATGGTATGCATTTAACTTCTTATTGGTCTGATGGGCTTATTATTTCAACTCCTACAGGATCTACCGGTTATTCTTTAAGTTGCGGGGGACCCGTCATAGACCCCAGCACTAACAGCATGGTCATTACACCTATTGCTCCTCATAATCTTAATGCTAGACCCTTGGTTGTTCCTGATAATTGTACCATACAATTAAAGGTTTCGGGTCGTGGAAAATCACATTTAGTTTCTTTAGATTCTAGGATTGCTACTTTAAAAAACAACACTATTATTACCATTAAAAAGGCACCATTTCACATAAAGCTTGTCCAACTTTCACAAGACAGTTTTATAAAAACTCTTCGAAAAAAATTATTGTGGGGTGAAGATAAACGGAATTAAACAATAAATCGTTTTAATTATTGTTATCAACTGAGACTATTTAAAAGATTGTTCTTAGATGCAAAGTTTATTATTATATTTACAAACTTTTAGCTTTATGAAGTTAGTTATATTTTTAGCATTATTCACTCCATTTCTTTTGCAATCTCAAACCTATGAGGTTGGAGGATATTTGGGGATGGCTAATTATATTGGAGATGTTGGAAAAACAACATATATATCACCTAAAACACCAGTTTTTGGTGGTCTTTTTAAATGGAATAGAAGTCCAAGGCATTCATTTAGAGGAACTATTTTATTTGGACAAATTAAAGGTGACGATAATAATGCCAAAGATGCTAGACGTAAAGAACGTGGTTATAAATTTGAAAACAGCCTTATTGAATTATCCGTTGGTATAGAATATACGTTCTGGGATTTTAGTATGTACAGCGGAAAACCAGCTCATACGCCCTATCTTTTTACTGGATTAACCTATTTTAATTATAATTCTCTTGTTAAAAGAAGTGACAATATTATTGTTGAAGATGGAAAAACAGGATCTGTAGCAATACCTATGATAATTGGATACAAAGCAACTTTAGGAACAAAATTTGTAATTGCAGCAGAAATTGGAGCTCGTTACACGTTTACAGATAACCTGGACGGTAGCAACCCAAATAAAGTAAGAGAAAATCAAGATAATTTGAGTTTTGGTAATATAAATAATAACGATTGGTATGTGTTTAGTGGAATAACTTTATCTTACACATTTGGAAGAAAACCTTGTTATTGTAATTTCTAAATGAGTCTATTAAAACACATAAACCCTAGCAACTTACCAAACCATATAGCGATAATTATGGATGGCAATGGGAGGTGGGCTAAAAAAAAGGGATTACTAAGAAGCTTAGGACATCAAGGTGGTGCAAAAACTGTTAGAGAGATTGTGGAGGTTTGTACGGAAATCAATATTAAATTTCTAACACTTTATGCCTTTTCGACCGAAAACTGGAATCGTCCAAAACTTGAGGTTGAATTATTGATGAAACTTTTAATATCTTCCTTAAAAAAAGAACTTAATACGCTTCAAAAAAACAACATTAAACTTGCCACTATTGGCGATATAAAGTCCTTACCTACTAAGGTTTCTGCTGAACTTAGTGACGTTGTAGAAAAAACAAAAAACAATACAAGGCTCACTTTAACCCTTGCTTTAAGTTATAGCTCTAGAGAAGAATTAATAAAAACTATTAAAGAGATTAGTCTTAAAGTTAAAAATAACCTAATTTCGCCCGAAAATATTGACGAATCGGTAATTAATAATCATCTTTACACTTGTAATTTACCAGATGTAGATTTATTAATACGGACCAGTGGTGAACAACGTATCAGTAATTTTTTACTTTGGCAAATTGCTTATGCTGAACTGTATTTTACAGATATACTTTGGCCTGATTTCAATAAAGAAAACCTATTTGAGGCAATATTAAATTATCAAAACAGAGAACGAAGATTTGGAAAGACAAGTGAACAACTTAAATAACACTCCACTATTAAATAACTATAAAAAGATTTATTGTATCCTACTATTTACAATACTATCTGTTTTTTCTCTTTCCGCTCAGCAATTGCCGCTACAAGGAAATAAAAAGTATACTATTAGATCATTAAGTGTTTCAGGAGAACAAAGTTTTAATGAAAAAACAGTAATTGCTTTTACAGGACTAAAAGTTGGAGATCGCATTTTTATACCAGGTGAAAAACTTAGTGAAATAACTAAAAAACTTTGGGAACAAGGTCTTTTTAGTGATATTGCATTTTATGTAACAAACATTGTTGAAGATGAAATTGATTTAGAACTTTATATTGTTGAACTTCCAAAAATTAAGAGCGTAACAATTGTTGGAGTTAAAAAAGTACAACAAAAAGAAATAATTAAGGATAATAATTTAAAACCTGGAATAAAAATTACTAAAAACCTTATTGCTACTACTAAAAACTATATTAAAAATAAATATAGAGAGGATGGTTATTTTTATACGGAAGTTGATATAACTTCAGTTCCTTATGCAGATTCCTTAGGAATTGAGTTTTCTAGACATCTTACAATTAATATTAATAGAAACAAAAAAGTTAAAATATCGTCTATTGAAATAGCGGGAAATAAAGAAATGCCAAGCAGTAAATTAAAAGCTGCAATGAAAGATACTAAAGAAAAGTCATTCTTTCGCATTTGGAAAAGATCAAAGTTTACTGAATCCGGTTATGATACCGATAAAGAATTAATGTTGACAAAATTTAGATCTAATGGTTTTAGAGATGCTAGAATTATCAATGATTCAATAATCAAAAGAGATGATAAGGATATTGTTCTAAAAATAAATATTGAAGAGGGTAAAAAATATTATTTTGGAAATATTAATTTTATCGGAAATAGTGTTTATACCAATTCACAATTAAAAAGAGTTTTAGGTATATCTGAAGGCAATATATATAATGGAGTTTTACTCCAAGAACGTATTGAAGATGTAACTGATCCAGAAGCAAATGACCTTACAAATTTATATCAGAATAACGGATATCTCTTTTCAAGAATAAATCCAGTTGAAGTTGCCGTAAGAAATGATACGATCGATTTTGAAATAAGAATTATTGAAGGTAAAATTGCTTATTTTGACCATATTACAGTAGTAGGTAATGATAAAACAAATGATCACGTAATTTATAGAGAGATTAGAACTCGACCTGGCCAAAAATATAGCAAACGAAATGTTGTTAGAACCATTAGAGAATTAGGACAGTTGGGTTATTTTGATGCAGAACAGATTAGCCCTAATT
>CAJXVL010000166.1 GCA_913061205.1 uncultured Flavobacteriaceae bacterium
ACGTAAGTGAAGTTGTAAAAGAAAAGGATATTGATCTTATTATTATGGGATCTCATGGTACTAATGGTTTTATGGAAATGTTTATTGGTAGTAATACTGAAAAAGTAGTGCGAACTTCAAAAATACCTGTATTGGTAATTAAAAATGAACATTTGGAATTTAAAACTGATAATTTTGTGTACGCTACTGATTTCTCTGAGGAATGTAAAGTTCCTTTTGAAGAAGCGCAAAAATTTGCTGAAGTTACCAATTCACGTTTAAACTTACTTTATGTTAACACTCCAAGTGAATTTAAAACATCTAAGAAAATCAACAAAAGAATAAAAGATTTTCTAAAAGATTATAACACAGAAAAAATTAATACCCACATATATAATGACACTTCTGTAGAGAAAGGAATTTTAAACTTTGCAAATGAAATGAATGCAAATCTAATAGGAATGGGGACCCACGGAAGAAAAGGAATTTCTCATTTTTTTAACGGCAGTGTTAGTGAAGACCTAGTAAACCATGCCAACATGCCAGTGATGACTTTTAAAATCTAATTTGAAAATAAAAATCCCAATTCAATTATTGAATTGGGATTTGTTGGCCCACTAGGGCTCGAACCTAGACTCTTCTATACCAAAAACAGACGTGTTGCCAGTTACACCATGGGCCAATACCGTAATGCGGTTGCAAATTTAATACAAACTTTCGCTTGTACAAGTATTTTTGCGAAAATATTCCACATTTAACCTTTTTTGTTTTTAATTAAAATAACTGCTCACTATATACGTTAGATTTTTTTAACTTGGAGCTATATATATTATTAGTAAATTCGCTCCAAATAAAATTAAAAATATTTATGGATTCCTTCAACTTTAAAAAATGGAATAATATTTTAGGATGGTTTGTCTTTACAATTGCCTTGGTTACTTATTGGTTAACTGTAGAGCCTACCGCTAGTTTTTGGGACGCAGGTGAATACATAACCACCTCAAGTAATTTAGAAGTTGGACATCCACCAGGAGCTCCTTTATACCAATTATTAGGAGCTTTTTTCTCTATTTTCGCTATGGAATCAACCAATATTGCACTCACCATTAATTTAATGTCAGTATTTGCAAGTGCTTTTACTATTTTATTTATGTTTTGGTCACTTACATTATTACTAGTAAATATAACCTCAAAAAAGAATGCAATTACTAAAGAAAGTAGTTATGCTATTTTAGGTAGTGCCGCTATTGGGTCTCTAACTTTTGCTTTTTCTGATAGTTTTTGGTTTAATGCAGTAGAAGCTGAAGTATATGCCATGGCGGCATTTATAATGTCTGTATTGTTTTATTTAGCATTGCGATGGGAAAAAGACATGCATACACCTCGAGGAGATCGATGGGTTGTTTTAATTGCTTTTGTTATTGGACTATCATTTGGAGTTCATTTCATGGGACTTCTTACGATACCTGCTATGGGAATGCTTTATTTCTTTAAGAATTACAAAACAGTTACAATCAAAAATTTCATTGTTGCTAATTTAGTAATGGTCGCTATTTTACTTTTTATTTTCAAGTTATTATTACCAATGACTTTAAAGTTTTTTAGTGCTTCAGAAATATTTTTCATTAACAGTATTGGACTTCCTTTTAACTCAGGAACCATCATCGCTGGAATACTCTTTATAGCTCTTTTTTATCTTTTACTGCGCTATACTAGAAATAATGATTTAGTAAAGCTAAACACTTTGTTACTTTCCATATTATTTATTTTTATTGGCTTTTCAAGCTGGATAATGCTTCCCGTTAGAGCTAATGCAGGAACTATGATTAACGAAAATAATCCGAACAATGCTCGTGAATTATTAGCTTATTATAATAGGGAACAATACCCTGAAACCCATCTTTTTCATGGCCCATTATTTACTGAAAAATATGTAGGGCTCGACCCTAACAATCCATATAAAGATGACAAACCTAAGTTTGAAAAAGACGAAAAAAACGGGAAATATATTATTGTAAATGACTATGTAAATGCTTCTCAGAATACCGATGATTCACAAAAAGGATTCTTTCCTAGAATGTGGAGTACAGAGCATAGTTCTAATTATATGGAATTTACTGGAGGGCTTGAATACAGTATTAAAAGAGAATATTTAGGAGAATCCCGTTTGGTCGATATTGTAAAAGATTTTAATCAAGATATAAGAGAAGGAAAGGTGGGAGCTGATGATTTTGATAATTTTCTGAAAGATTTTGGGCCTTTTTTAGATATTCAAAAACCTACTTTTATGCAAAATATGACATATATGTTTGAGTACCAATTTGGATACATGTATTGGCGTTATTTTATGTGGAATTTTAGTGGTAGACAGGATGATAAACAAGGAGAATACACAGATTTACATGGAAATTGGCTTACCGGAATAAGTTTTATTGATGACGCTAGATTAGGGCCACAAGAATTTATTGCTAGTGACGCCAAAAATAATAAAGCAAGAAATACTTATTTTATGCTCCCATTATTATTAGGAATTATAGGGATTCTATTTCATTTTAAAAATGACCCTAAAAGCTTTTGGGTACTTTTAATATTTTACCTGTTTACGGGTATCGCTTTAAAGGTATACCTAAACGAACGTCCTTTTGAACCAAGAGAACGGGATTACGCATTGGTAGGTTCCTTTTATGTATTTGCCATGTGGATAGGATTTGGAGTTTATGCTTTGTTTGAAATTGTTAAAGAAAAAATAAAACCGAAATTGGCGGTACCTCTCGTTCTTGCTGTTACTGCATTAGCAGTTCCAGTATTAATGGGCTCACAAAATTGGGATGATCATGACCGTTCTAATAGATACACAGCGCAATCTATGGCGAAAATGTATTTGGATTCTTGTGATGAGAATGCCATTATATTTACCATTGGAGATAATGACACCTTTGCATTATGGTATGCACAAGGTATAGAAGGCTATCGACAAGATGTAAGAGTTGTAAACACCAGTTTATTTCAAACAGATTGGTATATCGACGATATGAAGAAAAAGGCTTATAGCAGTGACCCTATTCCTTCACAATTGACTCATGATAAATATAAATATGGCTCAAGAGATTTTCTTTTCTTTCAAAAAACAAGAAAGGATACTATCGACATTAAAGACTGGATGGATTTTGTTGCGGATGATAGTAAAAAAACCCAAGTAGAATTAGAAAGCAGAAAATGGGCAAATACATTTCCTTCAAAAGTAATTAGAGTTCCTGTCGACAAAGATGCTGTGTTACGTAATGGGATTGTAGATTCTAAAGATGCTGATAAAATAGTTCCATATATAGACATTGTTTTAAAAGGAGATGTGCTTTATAAAAATCGTCTTTTAATGTTAGATATAATTGCAAATAATGATTGGAAACGTCCAATTTATTTTAGTGGTGGTGCTTTTGGAGATGATGATTATATTTGGATGAAAGAATACCTGCAATTAGAAGGAGTCGTTTATAAATTAGTGCCAATTCGTACTCCTTTAGACAAAGGAAATCCATTTGACATGGGAAGGATTGATACTGACAAAATGTATGACATTGTTATGAACTGGAAATGGGGTAATAGTGGTAATCCTGATATATACCATGATGTAGAAACTCGTAGAAATGGAATTACTTACAGAAGTAATATGTCTAGGTTAGCAAGCGAATTAATTGAAGAAGGCAAGTTTGAGAAAGCAGAAAAGGTATATGATCTAGCTATGGAAAAAATGCCTGTAGATTATTTTGAATTCTATTCTTTATTGGAACCATTTATTTTAGGGTATTATCAGATAGACAAATATGATAAAGCAAGAGCGGTATATCAATCTGTTGTCAAACATTATCAAGAACATTTAATTTTCTACAGTAAATTAAGTTATAAAAGACAGGAAGCAATTGGCGATGAAATATTTAGTGATTTAGGAAGATACAGAGGGTTAATTGATGTTTTAGCTTCTTTCGATACAGAAGAATATACGGTTCTAGAAGCAGAAAAATTCAATACTTATTTGCAGCTATTTAATTTTTCAAAAGATGAAAATGATATGTTAGATGTAAAGGAGGAATTATTGAAGAATAATAATGAAACTCCTTTAGATACAATCCCTGAAGTTGTAGAGGATTTAATACAATAATATGAAACCCTATTTGGTAAAAACGCCCAAATTTGTTCATCGGTTGTTTCCGAAACGAGTTTGGGCTTTTCCAAATTCTAAAAATTCTGTTTACTTAACTTTTGATGATGGCCCAATTCCAATAGTCACACCTTGGGTCATTGAAGTTTTAAAACAATACAAGGCAAAAGCTACATTTTTTTGTATTGGTGACAACGTAACCAAACATGCAAACGTTTTTCAACAGATTATTGAAGAAGGGCACTCCATAGGTAATCACACCTATCATCATTTAAACGGTTGGAGTACAAAAACGAAAGACTATATTAATAATTGTGAAAAATGTGAAGACAGCCTGAATCGAGTTCAAGATTACAAATCAACAAGCAATCCTCTTTTTAGGCCTCCTTTTGGGAAGTTAACTTTAAAGCAATCTAAAACACTTCAGGAAAAAGGTTTTCATATTATTATGTGGGATGTTTTAAGTGCTGATTTTGACCCTAAAATATCAAATAAAAAATGTTTAGAAAATGTTTTAAAAAATATTCAACCAGGAAGTATTGTGGTTTTTCACGACAGTTTAAAGTCTTATGATAAATTAAGATATGTTTTACCAAAAGTATTGGATTTTCTAAAAATCAATAATATAAACTGTGAATCCATAACACTTTAATTAGACATACTCATTTACTAAACCAATAAGAGTATTGGCATCTTGTTCTCCACTCTGGCGCCATTTCATTTCGCCTTGTTTATAAATCATTAATGTTGGCAGTCCTTTTACACGAAGTGCTTTAGATAATTCTTCATTTTTTTCAACATCAATTTTTATT
>CAJXVL010000167.1 GCA_913061205.1 uncultured Flavobacteriaceae bacterium
GGCTCGGAGATGTGTATAAGAGACAGAGTTAAGTTTGTGAGATTGATCATAGACTAAACCAAATAGAGGTTGTTTTTCATTTTGTGAGACTTCTTTCAGACAGCTATAAATAAAAAAAAACTTGTAAAATATTGATATACAATATTATTACAAGTTTATTGAGTACCGAGAATGGGAGTCGAACCCACACGTCCATAAGAACACATGGCCCTCAACCATGCCTGTCTACCAATTCCAGCACCTCGGTATTAAATTACTTTTTAGAAACTAAAAAGTCGAGGCATAATGCTCGACTTTTTTAGTGACCTGGCTGGGGCTCGAACCCAGGACCACCTCCTTAAAAGGGAGGTGCTCTACCAACTGAGCTACCAGGTCGTCATTCTAACAATAAAGTTTTCTCTGAATGCGGGTGCAAATATACTATCATTATTTTTATATTTCAAAGCAATTTTAAGTTAAATTTGAAAAATAATTCTCTTGCTTCATTATGAAACAATTACATCTCTAAACTAAAAATGAAAATAATTTTAATAGGTTATATGGGTAGTGGAAAAACCACCATTGGGAAACATTTATCGGAAGTATTGAACTATAAATTTATAGATTTAGATCAAGCTATTGAATATGAAGAGCAACACACTGTTTCTGAAATATTTTCAAAAAAAGGGGAACTCTATTTTAGAAAGAAGGAAAGAACCATTTTAGAAACAATACTCTCTAGTGATTCAAATATAGTTTTAGCAACAGGAGGGGGCACTCCTTGTTTTGGGGATACTATGGAATTTATGAAATCTACAGAAAATACCATTACGATATATTTAAAATCCTCGAATGAAGAATTAACCAAAAGACTTTTTAATGAAAGATTAAATAGGCCATTAATCGCTCATATTAAATCTCAAGAACTATTAAACGATTTTATAAGAAAACATCTTTTTGAAAGATCTTATTTTTACAATCAATCTGAAATAAAACTGTCAACCGAAAATTTGACTATAGCAGCAGTGATAACAGAAATTAATAAAGAAATAAAAAATTATTCCAATCGAGCAAAATAATTTTCTTTTTCAAAAACAACAGATATGTTTTCATTAATGGATGTTGAAAGAGAAATACCTTTAAAATCAACTTTCACAGGGTATTTTTTATGATTTCTATCTACCAATACAACCGTATTAAACTGTTTAAGCGGTACCCCTAGAAAATGTTTAATTCCGTAAATTAAAGTAGTGCCAGAATGTAGAACGTCGTCAACTAAAACCAATGGCTTATTCTTATATTCTTCAGGTTTTAAGGAAGTTTTTATTGGATTTGTTGGTGTTTTTTTATCAATAATCACTTTACACATCGTAATTTTAATTGATGATATTTTTTCAATTTCTTTTTTTATTTTCTGAGCAAATAAAAAACCATTCTCATATATACCAGCAATAATAACTTCTTTTTCCGAAACATTATTTTCATATATCTGATATGCAATTCGTCTTATTTTATGATCGATTTGTTTTTTATTCAGAATAATATTGTCTATTGGAGTCATTAGAGAAAGTTTTTTCAAAGATAGTAAATGAGAGTTTAATCTTCGGAAGGAGATTCTGTAAAATCTTCTAAATCTCTTCGGTCTTTTTTACTAGGTCTGCCAGTTCCTTTTTTGCGATAATAATCTTTAGCGTATTTAAGTAATTCTGTTTTTTCAAAAGCTTCTTTTGGAGTGATGTCATTTCTATAGATACCCACTAATTTAGCACCCACTCTATTAGGAGGTAAATCAAGAACTTCTAGTCGATAATGTATTTGGTTAATTCTAAGCTCTATAGTGTCTCCAGGATAGACATCTCTTGAAGGTTTTACAGATTTTTCACTTATTTTAACAGCACCTTTTTTACAAGCTTGAGTTGCTATAGTTCGGGTCTTGTAATAACGAACACACCATAAATATTTATCTACCCTCATTTGCTAAATTGATGTTAATCTGGAATGTAAAAATACAGTAAAATCGTATCTTTGTTACTTGAAAAAACTAAAAATGAGAAAAATTAAATTTTTAATACCGATTGTTACATTATTGATTGTGATGTTTTCATGTAATGATGATGATGATAATGGGATAATAATTATACCACCACTTGAAAGGAGTGATGAAGTTATAGTTGCAAAAGAAGAGGTTGAGGAGTATTTAGAAACACATTTTTACAATTACGAGGAATTTGAAAACCCACCTGCTGGTTTCAATTATACTATTCGTTTTGATACCATTTCAGGGGAAAATTCTTCTAAAATACCATTGATGAGTCAAGTTAGTTTTAAAATGGTAACTGATCTTATTGAAGAAAGTGTTATATATAAGTTATATTATTTAAATGTAAGACAAGGTGGGGGTGAAAGGGCAGAGTTTTCAGATTTAGTAACCTTAAGTTATGAAGGATCAATATTAAAAGACAATATCACATTCGATTCATCTATTTCTCCTATCACATTCGATTTAACACAAGTAATTAAAGGTCTTCAAGCAACTGTAGTAGAATTTAATGGAGCTACTGGATTTACAGAAAACTCAGATGGAACACTAACTTTTGATGATTATGGAATAGGTGCTGTTTTTATACCTTCTGGTTTAGGCTATTATAACACACCTCCAATTGGAAGTATCATAGAGTTTTATGAACAATTAATATTTACATTTCAATTGTATTCTAATGAAAAGTCTGATCAAGACTTTGATACAATTTTATCCTCCTTTGAGGATTTAAATAATAACAAGAATGAGTTAGATGATGACACTGATAGTGATGGAATTCCAAATTTTGCTGATGCAGATGATGATAATGATGGAAGATTAACTAAGTTCGAGGTTGTGGCTAAAGAATATGAATTAAGCCCTGGTGAACCAGATCCGGTATTTGAAGAGAACGAAATTGAAATGCAGCGTAAAATTAACAGCGAAACAGGTGTAGTTACTTTATATACTGTTGTATTTAAAGATGAAAATAATGATGGAGTTCCAGATTATTTGGACAGTGAAATATAGAAACAAATAGTTAAGTACATAAAAAAGCCTCGAAATTCGAGGCTTTTTTATATGCGTAAAAAATGATCATTTATTTTCTGTCAATAACTTTTAATACTGCTTTACAAATTGCATTCGCATTTAATCCATACTTTTCCATTAATTGTTCTGGAGTTCCAGATTCTCCAAAAGTATCTTGCGTAGCTACAAATTCCTGGGGAGTTGGATTGTTAGTCGCTAATACTCTAGCAACACTTTCTCCTAAACCACCTAAAAAGTTATGTTCTTCTGCAGTAACTATACATCTAGTTTTAGACACACTATTTAATATAGCTTCATCATCAAGTGGTTTTATAGTATGAATATTTATTACTTCTGCGGAAATACCTTGTTCATTTAATGTCTCTGCAGCTTGCAAAGCTTCCCATACTAAATGTCCTGTAGCGACTATAGTAACATCTTTTCCTTCTTGTAGTTTTAAAGCTTTACCAATTTCAAAAATTTGATTTTCTGGAGTAAAATTAGCAACCTTTGGTCTTCCAAATCTTAAATAAACAGGTCCATTATAGGATGCTATGGCAATAGTTGCTGCTTTTGTTTGGTTATAATCACAAGTATTTATTACGGTCATGCCTGGAAGCATTTTCATTAAACCAATATCTTCTAGTATTTGATGTGTAGCTCCATCTTCTCCTAAAGTTAATCCAGCATGAGATGCACAAATTTTTACATTTTTATCGCTATAGGCAATAGATTGGCGTATTTGGTCATAAACTCTTCCTGTTGAGAAATTTGCAAAAGTTCCTGTAAAAGGAATTTTACCTCCAATTGTCATCCCAGCAGCAATACCAATCATATTTGCTTCAGCAATACCAATTTGAAAGAAACGTTCAGGATGATTTTTTTTAAAATCATCCATTTTTAAGGATCCAATTAAATCTGCACAAAGAGCAACTACATTTTTATTGGATTTCCCTAATTCAGTCAGTCCGTCCCCAAAACCTGATCTAGTATCTTTTTTTCCAGTGTCTATATATTTTTTCATATGATTTTCTCTAATTATCGCTTTAATAATCACCTAAAGTTTCAGGGTTTTGTGCTAATGCATTTTCTAATTGTTCGTCATTTGGTGCCTTTCCATGCCATGCATTCGTGTGCATCATAAAATCGACACCATTACCCATTACCGTATGTAACAAAACACAAATTGGTTTTCCGTTTCCTGTTTTTTCTTTAGCCAATTTCATACCACTGAAAATAGCTTCCAAATCATTTCCATTTTCAATATCAATGACCTCCCAATCAAAAGCTTCAAATTTTGCTCTTAAATCTCCCAATGGAAGTACCGTATCTGTTGAACCGTCAATTTGCTGTTTGTTGTAATCTATGGTGACAATTAAATTATCAATATGATTGCCAGCAGCATACATGATAGCTTCCCAATTTTGTCCTTCCTGTAATTCTCCATCACCACATAAGGTGTAAATTAGATGCGTATCATTATTTAGTTTTTTGGTTTGTGCTGCTCCAATCGAAGCAGAAATCCCTTGTCCTAAAGAACCTGAAGCAATTCTAATTCCTGGTAAACCCTCATGAGTAGTAGGATGTCCTTGTAATCGAGTGTTTAGCAATCTAAACGTATTAAGCTCATCAACAGGAAAATAACCTGATCGTGCTAAAACACTATAAAAAACTGGTGAAATATGACCGTTAGATAAAAAGAAAAGATCTTCTCCTTTTCCGTCCATATTAAAAGATGGGTTTCGCTCCAATATTTCTTGATAAAGAGCTACAAAAAATTCGGTACATCCTAGAGAACCTCCTGGATGTCCTGAGTTTACTTTATGTACTTGGCGTAAAATATCTCTACGTACTTGTACCTGTCTCTTATACACATCTCCGAGCCCACGAGACGTAG
>CAJXVL010000168.1 GCA_913061205.1 uncultured Flavobacteriaceae bacterium
TGGCGTTCATTCCTTGATGGAATTGGAAACTCTTTAGGTTATGGTTTAATCCTTATTTTGGTAGGATTTTTTAGAGAATTATTAGGTTCAGGAACTTTACTAGGTTATAAAGTACTAGGCGATCCAATTGAATTAACGGGTCTATATGCATTTGGTTATGAAAATAATGGTTTTATGTTATTATCGCCTATGGCTTTAATTATTGTGGGCTTAATTATTTGGGTACAACGTTCAAGAAATACGTCTTTAATAGAGGACGAATAGATTATTTTTCGATAGGAATTAAATATTGAATTTAGAATATTAAAAAGAATGGAACAATTAGAATTATTTTTTAAATCAATTTTTATTGACAATATGGTATTTGCTACGTTCCTTGGAATGTGCTCATACCTAGCTGTTTCTAAAAAAGTGAAAACCGCAGTGGGTTTAGGTGCAGCTGTAATTTTTGTATTAGCTGTCACCGTGCCATTAAACTGGTTATTAGATCAGTACATATTAAGGGATGGAGCCTTAGTTTGGTTAGGACCTGAGTATGCACAATACGATTTAAGTTTTCTTTCGTTTATATTATTTATTGCAACCATAGCAACAATGGTACAATTAGTTGAAATTGTAGTAGAGAAATTTTCACCATCTTTATACAATTCACTTGGTATATTCTTACCACTTATTGCAGTAAACTGTGCGATTTTAGGAGGGTCTTTATTTATGCAATCTCGCGAAATTGAAACATTAGGTTTGGCATTAAATTATGGGATTAGTTCAGGAATTGGATGGTTTCTAGCGATACTTGCTATTGCAGCTATTCGTGAAAAAATTAGGTATTCTAATGTTCCTGGCCCATTAAGAGGTTTAGGAATCACATTTATTATAACTGGATTAATGGCAATAGGATTTATGAGTTTTGGAGGTATGTTGACAACGAGTGGTGAAAATGAAGAAGTAACTTCTGAAACTACTGTTTCAAAAGTGGAAGGTATTAATAAAGAAAAAATTGAATCAACTCAAATTGTTGAAGTTTCAACTATAAAGTAGCAATAATATGATCTTAGCAGCAAGTACAATAGGGGTAATCATAGCAACAGTCGTTGCCTTTTTGGTTTTGATATTATTATTGGTATCATTATTATTGTTTACCAAAGAAAAGTTGGCACCTTCTGGACCAGTTTCAATAACTATTAATGGAGAAAAAGAAATTGAAGTTTCTTCGGGAGATAGTTTATTGACCACTTTAGGGAATCAAAAAATATTTTTACCATCTGCATGTGGGGGTGGAGGAACTTGTATTCAATGTGAATGTCACGTAATAGAAGGAGGAGGCGAAGCACTACCAACTGAAACACCACATTTTACAAGAAAAGAATTAAAAGATGGAATTCGTTTAGCTTGTCAAGTAAAAGTAAAGCAAAACATGAATATTACGATTCCTGAAGAAGTTTTTGGAATTAAAAAATGGGAGGCTACTGTAGTTAGAAATTATAATGTAGCTTCTTTTATTAAAGAATTTGTAGTTGAAATTCCTGAAGATATGGGATATAAAGCTGGAGGGTATATTCAAATTGAAATTCCAGCCTGTGAGGTGAAGTTTTCTGATATGGACATTACCGCTCATCCAGAAGAACATGATACTCCAGATAAATTTAAAGCTGAATGGGAAAAATTTAAATTATGGCCTTTAGTAATGAAAAACAACGAGACTGTAGAAAGGGCTTATTCTATGGCTTCTTTCCCTGCTGAAGGACGAGAAATAATGTTAAATGTTCGTATTGCAAGTCCACCATTTGATCGTGTCAAAGGCGGATGGATGGATGTAAATCCTGGTATTGCATCTTCGTATATATTTAATCAGAAAAAAGGAGATAAAGTAATTATTTCAGGACCTTACGGGGAGTTTTTTATCAACGAATCCGATTCAGAGATGTTATATGTTGGTGGTGGAGCTGGAATGGCACCAATGAGATCACATTTATATCATTTATTTAGAACATTAAAGACCAATAGAAAAGTTACGTATTGGTACGGAGGACGTTCTAAAGCAGAGTTATTTTATATAGAACATTTTAAAGCTTTAGAAAGAGATTTTCCAAATTTTAAATTTTACTTAGCATTATCTGAACCGTTAGATGTAGATAATTGGAAAGTGAAAAAAGATATCAATGATAATGAAGGAGACGGTTTTGTAGGATTCATTCACAATTGCGTGATTGATAACTATTTGGATCATCATGAGAATCCAGAAGATATAGAATTATACTTTTGTGGACCCCCTTTAATGAATCAAGCCGTACAAAAAATGGGTGAAGATTTTGGGATGCCAGATGAGAATATTCGATTTGATGATTTCGGAGGATAATGAGAACTAATATTCTAATATATCATAAAAAAACACTTCTATATAGAAGTGTTTTTTTATGATTATTGACTGATCAATATTTGCCGTATTATATGGTTAATGATCAATATAAAAATCATATTAATGGTATGAATTTGCATCGAGAAATATAAATTTTTTAGTTAATCTTATGAATCAAAAACTTACAAGGCAAGAGTCACATAATTTAGCGATGAATTTAGTAGGTGAGGAGTTAGAAAAAGATGGCTATGAATTTTTAGCTATCAATTCAGATCTAAAAAAAAATCCTCAATTTGTAGTTTTAAAAAATAAAGAAACTTTTTTCGTAGTAGTAAGGCATGTTTCCAGCTCTGAACAATTGAATAATTATATTCACATCACTACAAAACCAATCCTAGAGCACGCTATTAAACACAACGCAAAAGTATATTATGCAGGTGTTCTGTTGGGGCACGGATTAGATATTAATCTGCCTGTTATAAACGGAGAGAATTATTCTTTTGTATATAAGGGGTTAATTGAAATAAAATAAGCTCATATTCGCTTATACATAAACATACCGAAGTTTTATAAACTCTAATAATAATTATAAATAACTGATTTCGAAAAGTAAATTAATATAGACAATGAAACACATAATATGG
Source organism: uncultured Flavobacteriaceae bacterium (assembly GCA_913061205.1). Classification (GTDB taxonomy): domain Bacteria; phylum Bacteroidota; class Bacteroidia; order Flavobacteriales; family Flavobacteriaceae; genus Marifrigoribacter. The sequence goes on from CAJXVL010000168.1 coordinate 3,001, forward strand.
TTTTTATTTTTGATTCTAATGGTTTCGTGTAAAAATGAAAGACCTCAAAAGTCTTTTTTTCAAGGACAAGCTTTTGGAACTACATTTTCAATTCAAGTATATTCTATAAATGAAATTGATTTTGAAAAAGGAATTGATTCTGTTTTATCCAAAGTAAATAATTCGGTTAGCACCTATATACCAGAAAGTGATATTTCAAAAATTAATAGTGGAAATACCACTATTATTGTGGATGATATTTTTATTGATAACTTTAATATTTCTGCTGAAGTATACGAAATTACAGGAGGTTTTTTTGATCCCACTATTGGTGTTTTAAGAAATGCATATGGGTTTGGAGATACAAATTCGATACAAGAGATTGATAGTTTAGCTTTAGATTCTATGATGAAATTTGTAGGATTTAATAAAGTGAAACTTACTTCAGAAAATAAAATAGAAAAACTATATCCAGAAATATATATTGACTTTAATGCAGTTGCAAAAGGCTACGGTATTGACCTTATTGGGAGTTATTTAGATTCTAAAGGGGTTGGTAACTATCTAATTGAATTAGGAGGTGAGATCTTGGCTAAAGGTAAAAATGTAGAAAAAAATAAATCTTGGCTTGTTGGAATTGAAAACGTAAATTTAAATGATAAAAGTTTTTCCAGTATCATCGCTTTAGAAAATATAGCAATGGCAACTTCAGGGAACTATCGTAAATTTAGAATAGATTCGTTAACCGGAAAAAAATATGTACATACTTTAAATCCTATTACAGGATCGGCGGCAAAAAGCGATATTACTAGTGCTACTGTTTTAGCACCTACTTGTGCCTTAGCAGATGCTTATGCAACTGCATTCATGGCGTTAGGATTGGAAAACTCTAAAGCAATATTGAAAAATATTGATAAAATTGATGTTTATTTTACCTATAATGATCAAAATAATGAAGAGCAAGTATTTGCGACAGAAGGTTTGAAAAACAGGTTGTTGAACTAATCTTTTTTACAAACGGGTATAATTTCTCCTTTTGCTAATCGAAACTTATTGATGTCTTTATTTGATAATTTTTTGGTGTAATCTACCGCTAAAACTTCAAAGCCAATGCTGCGAAGTTTATTAAAATAATCATAGCCATATATTCTTACATGATCATATTGTCCAAATATTTTTGTGCGTTCTTTTGGGTCTGTTATGCTATTATCTTCATAAGTAGTTTTTCTTGATAAGTCTTGTGGAATTTGAAATATGCCTATTCCACCTGGAGCTAAAACACGATATAATTCTTGCATTGCTTTTGTATCATCAGGGATGTGCTCCAATACGTGATTACAGAAAATATAATCAAATTCAAGATCTTTAAAAGGTAGATTACAAATATCTGCTTTTATATCTGCTAATGGTGAGTTTAAATCAGTTGTAATATATTCTAAATGTTTTAATTTTTTGAAGCGGTTATAAAAAGCTTGTTCTGGAGCAAAATGAAGTATTTTTATTTTTTTAATACTAGAGAAGAAATTGGTTTCATTTTTTAAATACAACCAAAATAAACGATGTCTTTCCAAAGATAAAGTTCCAGGTGCCAAAACATTCTCACGTATTCTTTCATATCCATAGGGTAAAAATTTTCGATACGATTTACCATCTATAGGATCGGTATATTTTTTACCTTTTAATAATAAAGCTAAAACGGGTCTTACCCAATAACTTAATTTGATAAGTAAGGGTCTTGGAATACTGTTTAATGCTTTAGATATCATGTTCACTTAGCTGTCAAACCTAAATTCATCTTCTTCGTTATTTACAATTCCTAAAGCGCTATAGATGTAATCAAAAGTTGATAATAACTTCGGTTTTCCATCTACAATTGCTACATCATGTTCAAAATGTGCGCTGGGTTTTCTATCTTTAGT
>CAJXVL010000169.1 GCA_913061205.1 uncultured Flavobacteriaceae bacterium
CGAGATTCCTCTACGTCTCGTGGGCTCGGAGATGTGTATAAGAGACAGTTTCTAATGTTGTTTAAAACTGCCATTTTTAATTCTTATTTTACCTTTTGTTATTATTGATTAAACGTAAAAGGTTTAGTTAATCTTTATTCAACATATTAATTTTATTAAAAAATGTTTAAAATAAAGAATTAGTTTAAGTTATTTCAGTGGGCGAAAATACTATTTTCTTAGCAGTAATAAAAAGGTTAAATTGAAAAATTGAAGGAAAATTGAAAATTCTAATCAACAGGAGTGTATTTTACTTCTACTAGTTCTAGTTTTGTATTGGAAACTTCTAAGATATTAAATGTATAGTCCTGAAATACAATTACTTCATCTTTCTTTGGAATGCCTTCAGTAAAACTAACAATCATCCCTCCTAAAGTCTCATAATTTTCATTTTCCGGAAGGTTCAATTTATAGGTTTCATTTAAATAATCCACATCTAATCTAGCAGAAAACACGTAAATACCATTATTTACTACTTTTTCAATAAGCACGAGTTTATCATGTTCATCCTCAATTTCTCCAAACAATTCTTCTATAATATCTTCAACCGTGAGGATACCTGATGTACCACCATATTCATCAATAACTACCGCAATACTTTTACTTTTTTTAGTAAGAATATTCAATACTTCCTTTATCAACATCGTTTCTGGTACAAACACTACTGGTATTAATATACTTTTTATAGTAGCTGGTTTCTTAAACAATTCAAAAGAATGGACATAGCCTAAAATATTATCAATATTTTCGTTGTAAACTAAAATTTTAGAAAGCCCTGTTTTTATAAAAAGTTCACTTAGTTCTTTTGGAGACCTATCAATAGTTACTGCAACAACTTCTGTTCTTGGAATTAACACCTCTCTTGATTTTACCTCAGAAAAATCCAATGCGTTTTGAAATATTTGAATTTCACTATCAACTTCATCTTCCGTTTTAACGGTTTCCATTTGTTCAGAAATATAATTTCCTAATTCAACTTTACTAAAACTTAATTGTACTTCGTCACCATCAGTTTTGAATATTAATTTTAAAATTTTATCTGTTATCCAAATAATAAATTCAGAAACCACTGAAAATACTATGTAGAAAAAATAAACAGGTAAGGCGAAAAACTTGACTAAATTATTTGCATATATCTGAAAAAAAACTTTTGGCAAAAATTCGGCGGTTATTAAAATAACAAAAGTTGAAATTATAGTTTGAATAAATAATGCCAAAAACATAATAGAATCAGAGGAAGATGAAGTGTTTTGGGAATCAATACCAAGATAGGGTCCTATATAACTCATCAACAAATCTCCCATAAAAAACCCATAAATAACCAAGGCAATATTATTTCCAATTAACATGGTTGCAATGAACTTAGAAGGACGGTTTGTTATTTTCTGAAGAATTTTTGATAAAAATCCATCTTGTTGTTTTTCAATAGCTATGTGAACTTTATTGGAAGATACATAGGCGATTTCCATGCCCGAAAAAAAGGCAGATAAAACCAACATACTTAAAATCATGATAATGCTATAATCCATCGAAAACATATATGTGCACAAACAAAAATAGTTATTTATTATTTAAAACTATTCTTGCTTATTGCTGTTCTCAATTTTTTTTCTAAATTTTCTCTTGAAAAAAAACATAAAAATTGCAACAACAGTAAAAAACATAAATAAATAGGCTCGATTCCTATCTGTCTCCCATGTCGAAATTGTTATATAAATAGAAAATAAAGCCATTACGATATATAAGTATTCAAAAAGAAGGTATAATTTATTGCCCATTAATTGTTTCGTTTTTATCTATTAATTGTACTCCTTGATTTTTTCTAGAAAGAAAAGTTGTAAATTCTTGATTGGAATCAAATTGTGAACCATCATTATAGGAACCATCGGCAAATTTTATTTGATACGATTGATTGGTGAAAATCCATTTATTTACTTGATCCCAATATAATTGCTTTGCGTTTATGATAGTGCTATCTGAAGTTGTTATAATAACATTTCCTCTTAAATCCACCAAACCAGTTGACTTATATTCTACCGCATAATCTGATGATACCGTGTTTTTTTCATCTTCGTCCCAAAAATACAAGGTAATCCCTTCAGGAAATTCTCTGTACGGAAATTTAAAATTCGAATAATCCCTTAATAAAGGTGCTATTAAATTAACGGTTACTTTACCCGAATCTGTGAATTTTAAGTTAATCGTTTTTCCTACCGCAACCGGTTCTTCGTCTTTTAAGTTCATCTTCTGTATGTTTTTATAGTTCCCTTCACAAGAAAAAAGCGCAATGATAACTAATAGTATCATAGCGCTTTTAAACATATAGTTAAATATACTCATATTTTAATAGATCAATTCCTTATAAGTTAGGAACTTTTACACTTCCGCCAATCCAGCAATTAAAACTAATAGTTTTACCCGCCATTCCATCAGTAAAGATATCACTTTTACTAGGAGCTCTTTGTCTATAACTATTTGCTGCTGCTCTTGCTTCAGATTTAATTGAAGCATCGACAATTACAGCTTTATCTGCCATATTTGCTGCTAACCAATTAACAGCTCTTTTTTCGAAAACTGATGCGCCACAATCATTAGAACTCTTAGAATACATCTGAGCAATTCTCAAATAACATCTGCCGTTAGAAGGATTGTATTTTAATGATTTATTATAGTAAGATCTTGCCGAACGGTAAGAACCTTTATTCCTTTTTAATTCAGCAATTCTAAAGTAAATTCTTGATTTTTTTGAGTTATTACTTTGCATTTCAGCAGATTCTTCCAAATATTCAATTGATTTTGAAATATTCCCTTTATTTCGTTCTAATTGACTTAGATATAATTTAGATTCTGAGGTCGGTGCTAAATTGTCTAATTGTTTAACAAGTTTTAAAAACAAAGGCTCTTCTGTACATTCCTTAACTGATAATCTGCTCGCTGCTTTCTTTACCCAATCAATATCATCTTTATTTTCTTCAAAATCTTTTGAATACAAAGGAACTAAGTTTTCACAATCTGCTAGTTTTCCTAATTTACCTTTAAGACTGCTTGTTACCATTCCATAGGCATTTAAATTAGTTCCGTAACCTTTTAATTTTTTAGCCTCTTTAGAAGACAATTGTTCACCGGCTTCTTGTTTATCATATAATTCAGTTGCCTTTGTAGCTAGTATAATTTTTTCATTTTCAATTTTTAAATATACGATTTCATATAAATCAAATACATCCTCAACAGGCTTTTCTCCAGTTTCATATAAATCTACCGCTAACGAAAAGTAAGTATATAAACTTTTAGGGCTTGTAAAAGTAGTTGCATCGTCCTTATAAGCATTGTCAAATGCTAAATACTGTTGCATTTTTGTACCTATTGAATTATCATATTTTACTTGCGCAATTTTTGCAAGTGTTTTCCCTTTTTTTGTTTTGGTTGGAAAATAAGACATTTGATAGTCGTAAGATTTAATTAAATCATTGATCTTAGATTTATCACCTTTTTTTACAAAATACGAAAACATTTTTGCGCCGTATTGATAGGTAGCTAAACTAAACTTAGGACATTCATTAATAACTTTATCGTAATGAGGAAGAGCTCCCGCATAATTTTTTGCCTTTGCAGGCTCTACAAATAATGACAATGTTTCATAACAATCATTAGGTGCTTGTGCAAAGGTTTTATTTCCAAATCCTACAACTATAAGAATTAAAAGTAAAGTAAATTTCAATTTCATCATTTAAATTTTTAATTTATTAATCAATATATCTTTTTTCAAACCATTTGTCATTTAATGAAAGGCTTATAAATGTATTAACAAAGTTTTCTTTAACTAATCCATTTTTAGTTGTGCCCTTTGAACCTAGTTCAAAACCAATATTAACATTGGAAAACAATCTTCCGATAGGTAAACCTACACCAAAAGATATGCCATACTCATTTATATCTTCTCCTCTTAGATTAATTCCTGTTTCTTCATACCGCAAACCAAACCTATATGTTGCTCTATACCAATACCTTGAAAATGAAGTATACCTTGGAATAAAAAAACCACCTATTCTATATTTATTTGCGTCTACAAATTCTACAGTTCCAAAATTTAAAGTTGGATCATTATAATTACTAGCTTTATAATTCGTGTATTGTCCACCAACAAACCATTTTTTTGGACTTCCAATACCAGCTCCAAATGTTAACTGTGAAGGAAAAGTCAGCTCAATATCATCAAGTGTTTCTTCTCTATCGTCAATCGGAATTACTATACCAGTGGATGAAATTAGGACACTAGTAATGTTCTGAACTCCTTGAACCTCAAATTTAGTTGCTGGAGAATAGGTTGCTGAAGTTGTTAATTGTAGATCTTCAGAAATCATCGTTTTGTATTCAGCTCCAAAATTAAAATTAAAGCCTAAAAGATCAGATTTCACATTCTTTCTGGAACCTAATAGCAAGCCTTCTTCCGATATTATTGATTTTCTCTCTACATTCCCAAAATTGTAATTTGCATCAATACCTATATTAAATTTAGATGTTACTTGATAGGCTAACGCAAAAAACACTTTATTCATTCCTCCAGTCCCTGTATACTGTGTATCTGTGGTATCGGTAATTGACTCCAATTTATATCCTACAGCCGTATAAGGCAAAATACCAAAAATTGCACCAAATTTACCCATAGGGATTCCCATTGCTAAATAATCTAAAGTAGTTGCAGATGCATATTGCGAGGCTGTTTCTGTTTCTTGATTTACATATTTATAACTACCTCCAGAAGTAAAATTAACCAATCTTAAATTAGCAACTGATGCAGGGTTTTGAATATTTAAGTGGATGCTATCTGAAAAAATATTTAACCC
>CAJXVL010000170.1 GCA_913061205.1 uncultured Flavobacteriaceae bacterium
TTTAAGCGATTGTGGTTAGAAATAAAATAAATTAGTTGGATTTTTTTGAGTTTTTATAAGCCTAAGTTCTTTTTATTTGGCTCTCCAACTCTAATATTGTGATAGATTATTTACAAGATAACAAGCGATTGATACTCTCAGTATTGATGAAGTAAATGCACTCAAATAGCACCCTTTTAAAAAATGTCGGAAACAGGTCGGAAATTTAAAGTCTGTAAAATCAAAAAACTCTTGAAAATCAAATGATTAACAAGAGTTTTAGTACTGAAGACGGGACTTGAACCCGTACGGACATTACTGTCCACTGGATTTTAAGTCCAGCGTGTCTACCAATTCCACCACTTCAGCTTGCGGTTGATTGTCGTTAAATTCGAATCGAGCGAAAAACGGGATTCGAACCCGCGACCTCCACCTTGGCAAGGTGGCGCTCTACCAGCTGAGCTATTTTCGCAATTAAATGAACATAGCTTTAGTGTCAAAGCGGTTGCAAATTTAAAACTTTTAAAACAACATCAAAGTGTTTTTAGTAAAAAATAAAATAAAATATTATTTTATTAAAAATCTAAAAATTGTCACTATAAATTTCATGAATTTCTTTGGTCTTATTGTGCTTTAAATCAATTGATTCATTATTTAATTTGCTAATTAAATAAGATGAATACATAACGAAATATTAATTATTTTGATAATAATAAGAATTACAAACAATCATATTTAGGCATAAATTAATTTGCTAATTGATTAGATCTTTAGGTTGAAATGAACTAGAGTTATTAAGTAGGATTTCCTTATTTCAAAATCAATATAGCTATTAAATGGAAATAATCCATATTATTTATTGGAAAATTTCCATTTTATTGTATATTTGAGAATGGATAAAGAGCTAAAGATAGAAGCAAAACGTTTTAAAAAAGTTAGGGAAGAGCAAAATTATACTCAACAAGCTTTTGCAGAGTTATTGGATATTGGACTAAGTACTGTTGATATTGAACGAGGAAAAACAAAAATTCCAGGAAAGGCGATAATGAGGCTTTTAAAAGATTTTAAAATCAACCCACTTTGGCTGTTTGGAGAGAGCTTTCAACAATATGTTGTCATTAATGGAAGGGATGTAAGTCCGAAAGTGATCACCATAAAAGAAGACAATACAGAGTCAATAGTATTGGTAAATCAAAAAGCCGCTGCGGGTTATCCGCATAATATTCAAGATGTAGATTGGTACCAAACATTACCGGTTTTTAATTTCCCTTTACCAGAATATAGAAATGCTACTTATAGAGGCTTTCAAGTTGAAGGAGATAGTATGTTGCCTAATATTCATCCTAATGATTGGGTTTTAGGACGGTCAGTATCTAATGTTACTGAAGCATCTGATAATAAGATTTATATTGTAGTGCTACATGATTCTGTTTTAGTAAAGAAGCTTCAAAAAACAAATGATTCATCAAAAATTAGATTAATATCTTTAAATCAAGAGTATTTACCTATTGAAGTTAATATTGTTGAAATTCAAGAGTTATGGCAAGTTAATAGTAAACTCACTTTTGGGATAGATGAGCCCTCAGGTAGTAATTTGCTCAAAGAATTACAGCAATCTATGGAAGACTTAAAGGGACAATTAAACAGCCTTAGATAAGGGATTTACCTTTTAATTGTTTGATATAATTCATTATTGTATCAGTAGCTCCTTTATTGTTTTCGATAAATTCCTTAGCTATTTTACCCGATTCAATTCTAGTGTTTTTATCAGTTACGAGCTTTTCTAGTATTTTAGAACATTCAGTAGCATTTGAAATTGAAAACAGTCCTTTCAATTCTTTTAGCTCTTTAGCTTCAGGGAATTTCTCAAAACGATTGCCAATTAGTATTGGAACACCAAATGTGGCAGGTTCCAAAATATTATGCAATCCACTAAAAACCATTCCTCCACCTACATAAGCAATATCGGCATGCGAATAAATTTTTGTAAGTAAACCTACAGTATCTATAATAAACACCTTGGAGTCAGTTATGTTTGTATCTTTCTTTGTTGAAAACAAGCTGCTTTTTTTCTGAATATTTTTTCTAAACGATTCAATTTTAGAAGCATTTATTGCATGAGGAACAATTATAAACTTTACATTTTCTGGGGCTTTATTTATATAATCAATTAAAACGGCTTCATCCTCTGGCCAGGTACTTCCACAAACAATACATACATTATCTTGCTTGAATTCTGAAATAAACGCTACGTTGTTATCTTGACTTAATTGATTGCTAACACGATCAAATCTAGTATCGCCACTAACTGTAATGTTTTTGATATTAATACTTTTTAATAACTCCTTAGAGGTATCATCTTGTACAAAAAAGTGATCAAAACTATTTAATATTTTTCTCATAAAACCTCCATAGGGTTTAAAAAAGATTTGATCTTTTCTAAAAAGCCCTGAAACCAAAAATGTGGGTATATTTTTTTCTTTTAATTGAACTAAATAATTTGGCCAAAACTCATATTTAATAAAAATGGCTAATGAAGGATGTGCTAATTCAATGAATTTTTTTGCGTTTGACACCGTATCAATTGGTAAATAAAGAACAATGTTCGCAAGAGTTGTATTTTTTTTTACTTCAAAACCTGAAGGGGAAAAAAAGGTAACAATTATTTTATGGTTTGGAAACAACTCTTTTGTTTTTTCCATTATAGGAACACCTTGTTCATATTCTCCTAAAGATGCGCAATGAAACCAAATTGTTTTATCATCAGGATGTATGTTTTCTTTTAAAGTATCAAAAACTGTTTTTCTGCCATCAACAAACAAGCTCATTTTTTTACTAAAAAAAGCAGTTAGCAAAATTAGTTTACTGGTTATAAATATTGAAAAATTGTATAATAAATGCATCAGATAATACTATACTGCTAAAATACGTTTCTTTATGGAATTAGATTGTTTGTCGATTTCAAATTTTGTAATTTTGTTCTTTATTTTTTTATAATTACCTAAGGTTCTTGGCTGAAACAAAAGTAACGATTTGTTAAAGTTCTTTGCACTCCAAGATCTAACTAATAGTAAATAGTATTTGACTATTAAAAAACAATAAATATAAGCACATGAAAAAGATACAAATGGTTGATCTTAAGGGGCAATATAGCAGAATAAAGGATCAAGTGGATTCATCTATTTTAAATGTAATTGAAACAGCTGCTTTTATTAATGGACCGGAGGTTCATGCTTTTCAAAAAGAATTAGAAGCGTATTTAGAGGTCAAACATGTCATTCCTTGTGCCAATGGTACCGATGCATTACAGATAGCTATGATGGGTTTAGGTTTAAAACCTGGCGATGAAGTAATAACGGCAGATTTTACTTTTGCTGCAACTGTTGAGGTTATTGCTCTATTGGGATTAACACCTGTTTTAGTCGATGTGGATCCTATTACATTCAACATAGATGTAGATGCTATTAAAAATGCAATTACTCCAAATACGAAGGCAATAGTGCCTGTACATTTATTTGGTTTAGCTGCAAATATGGATGAGATCATGGAATTAGCAAATGAGCATAACTTATTTGTAATTGAAGATAATGCTCAGGGTATTGGAGGATATTATGCATCAAAAGATGGAACTAAAAAGAAAACGGGTACAATAGGTCATGTAGCTTCAACCTCATTTTTTCCTTCTAAAAATTTAGGTTGTTATGGAGATGGTGGAGCTATTTTCACAAATGATGATGATTTGGCACACACTATTAGGGGTATTGTAAATCACGGAATGTATATAAGGTACCATCATGATGTAGTAGGAGTAAATTCTAGATTGGATTCAATTCAAGCTGCAGTTTTAAGAGCTAAGCTTCCAAATTTAGATGCATATAATGATGCTAGGCGATTGGCAGCTTCAAAATATGCGAAAGCTTTTCAGGGAATTGATGGGGTAATTACTCCTGGTTGTTTTTGCGATTGTTCTATAGAAAATAAAGAAAAATGTAATTTACACGTGTATCATCAATATACCTTAAAAATTGTTAATGCTGATAGAGATGCGTTAGCTAAACATTTAAATGAAAATGGAATTCCTTGTGGTGTTTATTATCCAATTCCGTTGCACCTGCAAAAAGCATATGTAGATGATAGGTATAAAGAAGAAAATTTTAAAGTGACCAATCAATTAATAAAAGAAGTTATTTCATTGCCTATGCATACGGAGTTGGAGGATGAACAAATCGATTTTATAACTTCAACGGTTATTGATTTTTTAAAAAACAACTAGCATGAAAAAAATATTGGTAACTGGAGGTTTAGGATATATTGGGTCACATACCGTTGTTGAATTACAAAACACAGGTTTTGAGGTTGTAATTATCGATGATCTTTCCAATTCTTCTAAAGAGGTTTTAAGTAGGATCACTTCTATAACAGGAATTAAACCTGATTTTGAAGAAATAGATTTAAAAAATAAACAAGCAGTTGAGCAATTTTTTAAAAACTATTCCATTGATGGAGTAATTCATTTTGCGGCTTCAAAGGCGGTAGGAGAAAGTGTGAATGAGCCATTAAAGTATTATGAAAATAATATTACAACATTAACTTATGTATTAAAGGAAATGATTGCTAACCAGGTGCCTAATTTTATTTTTAGTTCTTCTTGCACAGTTTATGGCCAGGCAGATGAATTGCCAATTACGGAAAATGCTCCCACAAAACCTGCAGAATCTCCTTATGGCGCTACAAAAAAAATGGGTGAAATTATTATTGAAGACACTACAAAAGTAACGGCATTAAAGGCAATTGCATTGCGTTATTTTAATCCGATTGGAGCACATGAAACTGCTAAAATTGGCGAATTACCTTTAGGAGTTCCTCAAAATTTAGTTCCATTTGTAGT
>CAJXVL010000171.1 GCA_913061205.1 uncultured Flavobacteriaceae bacterium
CGGAAAAAGCCAAAAGAATAAAAAAAGCACAATTTGAAGGAGAAAAAGCTTACAGCACCAGACAAAATAAATAAAAGGATATAAAAACACTCCAAAAAGTCTATTTATCCCAAAATGTTATCGGTTACTATTAGCCGATAAACGTGCATAAAACTAATGATATAACAAGTTACCCAATATACTGACCAAGGGTGACGGTCTGAACAAGCTGAAAAAAGACTTAAAAGAGGAGTAAGCAAAACTTAATTTCAAAAATTATGAGAAAATTATTATTAATTTTACTATTTGCTAATTCTTTATTCGCACAGAATGATTTTAAATGTATTACAGAACAAAATGACACATTTGTTAATAACCTTTTAGACCAGTTCGATGAATTTAATCTTGGTCCAGATGATGATAATCCTTATGTTTTCAATATTTACTTTTGCCAAGTAAATAGAGATGACGGTTCTAATGATATTCAAAAAACAGAAAATGATTTTTTAAATGCAACAGCTATGTTAAATAAGTTATTTAACCAGTTTAATATCTTCTTTAAATATGATGGATTTGACTATATTAATAACACTTATTTTTATGATTATAATGTAGAAGAAAACCCAGATATTTTAGATGAATTAATGGACTTTGCTGCTGATTATAACTATTATTCTGAAAAATCTGTTAATGTTTTTGTTCTTGACTATCTTGGTGAGGGTATTGGAGGAGCAGGAGGAGGTGTGAGTGCTAATGACCCATTTATGAAAGTTAGAATTTTATCTTCCATTTTTAATCATCATAAATTAGCCCACGAAATTGGACATTTTTTTGGTTTATCACACACTTTCGGAAATTATGAGCCAGGACAGGAAAATATGCCTAATGCTTGCGAACACATAACTAGAAATATTAACGACCCCAATTTTAATGCTTTAACTCACGGTGACAAACTAAATGGTACAAATGCTACACCTTATCGATGGAATTATGAAGGTGTAGTATTAAATAGTGATTGCAGTTACAATGTAGAACAATCTGATGCTGTCGATTGCGAAGGTACACTCTATGTGGAGCCCGAGTTTAAAAACATTATGAGCTATACTAAAGATCATTGTTTTAAAGAATTTAAATCTGCCCAAGGATTACAAATGCGCTGGGTTGTAAAAGAATTATTTCTTGATGAGTTAAATTTTGTAATAGACACCATTCATCGTAAAGAACTTTACAAACCTTATAAAGGAGAATATTTTGTTGCTGGTCCTTTACCAGTAGATGAAGGAGGACACTTAAATCCTCCATTATTCCAAAGAGGTTTTGATTACGAATTTGTAGATTGTAGTGATGCAGGAACTTATAATGAACCTTCTCCCTACGAGGACACCTCTTTTTCTTACAGCGGAGTTGTAACATCGTATGATTCAGATTTCCAAAACAAAATTGAGCATATTAATCATACAGCAATTCGTATCTTGCAAATAGATAACGAACAACCAAGAATGTGTTATAATAATTATAACAGAACCCCAACTGGTGGAACAATAATAAAGTTTAATGATAATGTGCTAAATACAAATGTAACTATTACACCTCAAGACTCAACAAGTATTAATAATACGGACTTAATTCAAGATTTGCAGCCTGGACTCTATAATGTTATTAAAAATTATAATGATGGCTCTCAAGATGAAAATCTTATACAAAAACAAAACAATGAGTAAATAATAACAAAGAAATAAACTTTGTCGTATAAAATACTCTGCATAGTATGGCAAAGTTTATTTCTTAAAATATTGAAAAAATGAAAAAAATAACATTAATAATTATTTTTATATTTTGTGTAAACTCGCTTTTAGCCCAATATACTCTAATTCCTGATTCTGAGTTTGAACAGAGATTAATAACCCAAGGTATCGATACAGAGGGTATATTAGACGGTCAAGTATTAACTGATGACATTGATCATATAACTGCATTATATATAGAATCTGACCCCCCAGTGTTCCCTTATATTTATGACTTAACGGGTATAGAAGATTTTGTAAGTTTAGAAGATTTAAGGTTTAGTAATAATAAAATTGAACAAGTAGATTTAAGTAATTTATCAAATCTAAAAAAACTATTATGTAGGTTCAATTCTTTAACAAGCCTTGATTTGACTAACAATGTTTTATTAGAAAATATAGATATTGATAATTGCTTTACAGGAATCTGTGACCAAGAAAATACATTAACAGAAATTAATTTAAGTAATAATATTAATTTAAGACGGTTTTTTTCTGTTAATAATTATTTTATAGAATTAGATTTTTCTAACAATCCTTTATTGGAAAGTTTAACCACATCATTTAATGAAAACTTAATTGATCTCAATATTAAAAATGGAAATAATTTAAATTTAAACCATTTTGTTGCTACTGAAAACCCTAATTTAACCTGTATTACAGTAGATGACCCTGTAGCGGCGACAAATGGAGACACCTCTCCTTATGATAATTGGAACATACAAGAAGGAGTTATTTTTAGCGAAGATTGCGCACTTAGCGTTAACGATTATAGTCAAGCAGATATAAATATTTATCCAAATCCAGTAAATGATATTCTTTACATAGAAAATAATGAACATATAAGAACTAAAAAAGTTACATTTTATGACGTTTTTGGGAGAGTAGTTTTTAGCGAAAAAAATAATTTTAATCAACTAAATTTTTCTAATTTAAACAGTGGTATTTTATTTGTGAGAATTGAAACAGAATACGGAACAATAACTAAGAAATTAATAAAGGAATAACAAGTACATTGGGTAACACCGTATAAAAATAATAGCCGAGATAACAGTAAATATAATCATTGTAGCCCGAATAAAAATTTCAACAACCTGAAAAATACTAGTTCTGTAATCGGCTACTATTCTTATACAAACCCGTTACCCAAAATACATTAAATGAGGCAAATAGTGCAATTTATTATTCTAGTAAGTTTTACTTCTAATATTACTGCTCAAATAGTAAATATTCCAGATCCCATTTTAAAGTATCAACTAATCACTTTCCCAATTGCCGATTTAGGCAATGGGTTTAATGAAATTGCAGACACTAATGGTGATGGGCAAATACAAGTAAGTGAAGCAGAAGCTGTCTTAGGTCTTCAATTAGTAGAACAGTCTATTGCAGATTTAGAAGGCTTGCAATATTTTATAAATATGGAAATAATAGATTGTAGCCAAAATGGCTTAATTGATTATATCCCCACTACTTTTTGGCCCAACTTAGTTTACCTAGAAAGTGATGCTAACAATATTGTAAATATAGACGTTACTCAGAACCCCTTATTAGAGGTATTAATCCTTGATTTTAATCCGTTAACAAGTTTAGATGTTGCCCAAAACTCATTATTAAAAGAGTTAAGTTTATCCGGTTGCCAACTTTCTAATTTAGATGTTACCCAAAACCCTATTTTAGAGATATTACATTGTAATGGTAACCAATTAACTAGTTTGGATATCCAAAACGAAAATAATAATTTATTATGGTCTATGATTTCTGTAGAAAACCCAAACTTAACATGTATTCAAGTTGATGATGTTCAGTACGCCAATAACCAATCCAATTGGCATAAAGACGAAATAGCCATTTATAGTGAAGATTGTAATTTATCTTTAAATGAAACTGAATTACAACAAATTATTAATATTTATCCAAATCCAGCTAAAGAAAGTATATATATAGAAATTGCCGAGAATATTGAAATAGAAAAAATAACTATTTATGACATTTTAGGAAAAATAGTTTTAACAGAAAAAAACAGTTTTAATAAGCTAAATTTATCTGACTTAAATAGCGGAATCTTATTTATAAAAATTGAAACAGAAACAGGAACGATAACTAAGAAAATAATAAAGGAATAGCAAAGTACATTGGGTAACACCGTATAAAAATAATAGCCGAGATAACAGTAAATATGACATTGTAGCCCGAATAAAAATTTCAGTAACCTGAAAAATACTAGTTCCGTAATCGGCTACTATTCTTATACAAAACCGTTAGCAAAAACAAAAAAAGCCTCAAAAAAATAAACTATTATGGCAAAAACTATATATGATTCTGATTTCAAAATAACTTCTGAGGATTACGAATTTAAATATCAAGAATCATTAACAAAAAAACTTGATGCTTTTAATGAAAATTTTAATCAAGAAAAATTGAATGAAATAGTTTTATGGAAAGTTAATAGATATGCTGAATTTGATAAAAGCTTAATTGAATTAATTAACTCTATTGGTAAAAATGAAACAGAGATAAGTATTGATAAGACAAAAGAAATTTTAAAAGGACTTCTAAAAACTAATGGTGTTCAATTAGCAATGGCTTCAACAATTCTTAGATATAAAAATCCTAACATTTATCAAATTATTGACCAACGAGTGTATAGAATTATTTATGAAAATCAAGCTCTTGACTTAAATACATATCCTTCTGAGAAAAATTTGAATTTTCAGATTGAGCTTTATATCAAATATTTATCTGATTTGAGAATAGCCTGTTCTAATTTAAAAATTCCATTTGAAAAATCTGATAGAATTCTGTTTATGGCAGATAAAAGAATTAATAAGAAGCAGAAATTAAAAAATTATTAACTTCATATATGCTGAGGTCTATGAAAACTCAACACTGCATAACTCATCCCATCAAATAGAAATTTTCTAAAAAGACCTAAAAACGATAAAAAATCATCTAAAATCATCGAAAATCATCAAAAAAGAGCTAAAATAAGTCGAAAACGTATAAAAAGGCTAAAAATAAAATATTGAGATTTTGCCTTAAAAAG
>CAJXVL010000172.1 GCA_913061205.1 uncultured Flavobacteriaceae bacterium
AATTATTTATTAACTAAAAGATGACTAAACAATGTCTGAGTTTACCATTATAGTTCCTGTTTACAATGAAGAGTTAAACTTAGAACGAGTTGAGAAGGAATTGGTTTCTTATTTGAAAATCGCAAAAAAAGAAACTTTAATTCTATTTGTTAATGATGGCTCTACCGACACTAGTCAGCAATTAATTGAAGGCATTTGTCTTAGAAATAAAAAATTTAATTATATAAATTTTAAAGAAAACAAAGGTTTAAGTGCTGCTTTAAAAGCTGGTTTTGATGCTGTTGAAACTCCTTTGTTAGGATATATCGATTCCGACCTACAAACATCTCCTAATGATTTTAATATTCTTTTGGACCAAATTGACAACTATGATTTGGTTACAGGTATTCGCATTCATAGAAAAGATTCATTTATTAAACATAGATCTTCTAAAGCATCTAATAGTATCCGAAATACTTTTACTGGTGATGGCATGGAAGACACTTGTTGTCCTTTAAAAGTTATCAAAACAGAATGTGCTAAAAAAATCCCTATGTTTAAAGGACTACATCGGTTTTTACCTGCGATGATTTTATTACAAAAAGGAACCGTTTTACAGCTACCTATTCAACATTTTCCAAGAATTGCAGGAGAATCAAAATTTGGAATTAGAAATCGATTATTAGGTCCCATTACAGATTGTTTTGCATATTTATGGATGAAAAAAAAATATATAAATTATGAAGTAATCAAAAAAGGGTGAACGATTACTTTATATATTCAATAGGTTTAATAGCACAAATCCTTTTTTCAATAAGATTATTGGTTCAATGGCTTTCTTCAGAAAAAGAAAAAAAAGTGGTTGCTCCTACTCTATTTTGGAGTATTGGTATGATTGCTTCTTTACTTTTATTTATTTATGGATATTTAAGAAATGATTTTGCAATTATGTTGGGTCAATTTATAACCTATTATATCTATATCCGAAATTTACAATTACAACATCAATGGAAAAAAATACTGAAAAGGATTCGCATCTTTTTTATTTATTTTCCAATAATCATATTGTTAATTACGTTCCTACAAGGAGCATATAATAGCTCCCAACTTTTTAATAAGGATTATATTTCTAGTTGGTTATTAGTTTTTGGAATTGTTTCACAACTAGTATTTACATTCCGATTTATTTATCAATGGATTTTTTCAGAAATAATTAAAACTTCAGAACTTCCAGCCGGTTTTTGGATCATAAGTTTATTAGGAGCTATATTAATATTAATATATGCGATTTTCAGAAAAGACCCTATTTTGTGTATCGGTCAAATTTTTGGATTGGTAGTTTATATTAGAAATCTAATGATTCTGAAAAGGCATTAATTACAAATTTTTCTGAGCAATTAATTGTAGTTTGTAATATCCCCATCCAATAATACTTCCAAAGAAAAACCCTGTAAGCACATCTAAAGGATAATGAACACCCACATAAATCCTACTATAACCTACTGTAAAAGCCCATAATAATAAAATAAAAGGCAAATAATAATAGTTATGACGCAACAATAAGCCTATATAAACAGCTAATCCCATTGAATTTACAGCATGCCCTGAGAAAAAGCTATGAATACCTCTTTTTTCAACAACTATTCTCATTAAGCCATCTAAATCTTCATTAACCCAAGGTCGTAATCGTTGAAATCCACTTTTAAATAAATTAGCTAATTGATCACAAGTAGTGATTATTAAAACAGCACCAACTACAACAATTAATGTTCCTTTAAATCCATAATTTTTATAAACTAAATATAAAAGGAATCCATACAAAGGAATAAAAGTAAGCTTGTTAGTAATAACTCTCCACAGATTATCCCAAGGTTCGCTTCCTAGATTATTAAGGAAAAGAAAAAAGTCAATATCATATTTTATTAATTCCTCAATCATTTTTGTATTGAGCTACTTCGTTATCATAAAACTTACTAGCTGCTTCAATCGCTGTTTCAGTTTCATCCTCTAATTCCTTCTGATCTTCTTTATCAAATTCCTCTAACCATTCTACCTCATCATTTTGAAGATTGATAATAAAACGAGGAAACTCTGTATGTATAACAAATATAGCTTCAGGAAAATTAGTGTTATCACCTAATATAAATTTTGGAAGTATCATGATTGTTGATTTAATTTAAGTACAAATCTACAAATTAAATATTGAGCCAAAACATAAGTCATCATGATTAATAATGGGTAAAATGATTGTGTTTTATAAAATAAGTTTAATGCTAAAATTGTATCTGAACTAATAAATATTAAAACTCCAACCAATAAAAGCAGTGAAATTTTTGTTTTGCTTTGCAGGTATAATAATAATGAAACAATTCCAAAAAATGAAATAGTCATTGCATAAATGATAACAGGAATTTTCATAGAACCCAATCCAGCAAATAAAACATTCATTAATACAAGAAATAATAATAAGAATGGGACACCTGCCATTATAAAATCTTTAGGTTTTCTAGCTGGAATCAATCTAAGAACCATAATTATATAAAATACATGAGCAATTAAAAAAAATAGCAATCCGAAAATAAAATATACCTCCCCAGTTCCTAATAATAAAAGATCTCCCAGAAAACTAAAAAAGAGTCCCAATACAAAGTATTTATTAAGTTGTTTAGTATTTGAATAATAGTACCAAAACAAGGTGATCATCAACATGGGCTTGGCAAAATTCACCATCAATTGTTTTTCTAAATAGATCCCATAAAAATCGATCAAGCTAAATAAAACAAAGGCTATTAATGGTATTATTTTATTCATTATGTCCTGATGAGTTTTGAATGATTAATTTATTGGAAAGGTAATTGAATCGAATAAATAAAAGTATGCCGGAAGCGCTTAAACCTGCTAATAAACCAATCCAAATTCCAGAACTTTTATAATCGGTATATAAACTTAAATAATAAGAAATAGGAAAACCAATAAGCCAATAGGAAACAAAAGTTATAAACGTTGGAATTTTAACGTCCTGCATACCTCTTAAAGCTCCTAGAGCAACTACTTGTATAGTATCTGTTATTTGAAAAACGGCAGCGATCAATAATAATTTAGATGCGATGGTAATTACTTCATAATTATCAACCATTTTAGTTGGATCATTTAAATCTAAATATATTTTTGGAAGTATCCCACTAAAAATAAAAAATAAAATTGCAAATACAACCGCAAATAGGGTTGCAATCATAAAAATTGAAAAAGCAATTCTTCGCAATTCTTTATACCGTTTTAATCCTTTTTGGTTACCAACTCTTATCATTGCAGTTACACTTAAGCCCATAGCAACCATAAAAGTCATTGAAGATAGGTTTAAAGCAATTTGATTTGCAGCCTGAGGATTCTTACCCAAAATTCCTGAAAGCCAGATAGCAGCGGTAAAAATAGCAACTTCAAAAAACATTTGCATGGCTGAGGGAAAACCCAAGCCATATAGTTTCTTAATCATTTTTTTAGAAAGTTTAAAAATCTTAATGTTTAAAACAAACGCTCTTGATTTATGATGTTGAGATAATAAATACCATAAGACGACTACCATGATAAGCCTCGAAACTAATGTGCCAATAGCAGCTCCTACAATCCCTAGTTCAGGGAATCCAAACTTTCCAAATATGAACAAATAATTTAATACCACATTGATAACATTACCAATTAAAATAGCATACATGGGGTATTTAGTCATTGACATTCCATCACTAAACTGTTTAAATGCCTGAAAAATAATTAATGGAATCAGGGATGCTGACACTAAATTTAAATAAGGTATTGCTAATGCAACGACTTCAGAAGGTTGTTTCATTAAATACAAAACGGGTTCTGCAAAAAACACACCTAAAAACAACAAGATACTTATTACCGAACATAGAAAAAGCCCGTGTTTAAAAACAGATTTTCCAACTTCAAAGTTTTCTTCCCCATCTGCTTCCGCTATTAAAGGAGTTATTGCTGTAGAAAAACCGATACCTAAAGACATGGCAATAAAAATAAAACTATTTCCAAGCGATACCGCTGCAAGTTCTGCAGAGCCAATTTGACCTACCATTATATTATCAACAAACGCAACCATCGTGTGGCCTAACATTCCTAATATTACAGGGTATGAAAGTTTTAAATTATAATTAAATTCTTTTGTATAATCGGCTAATATCAATTAATTTTATTTTGATGGCAAAGGTAAAAAACGCATTTAATAAAAAATAAAATATTGTCTTTATTTAGAACATAAAATAGCATACAATTACTATTGAAAAAATAGATGATTGAATTTATTATTTACTTAAAGAATAAATTATTAACTTTAAAGTATTAAAAAAAACAAAAAAATGATCAAAAAAATTAGTTACGCAGCAATAGTTATGTTTGCCAATAGTGCATTTTCTCAAAGTAACGGAATAGCCAAGTCAATAGGTGTTTATGCTTTTCCAAATGAAACTCAAACTATAGAAACTCAAAATAAAGATGAATCCGATTGTTACAAGTGGGCAAAGGATCAAACAGGTTATGACCCAATGAATCCCACAGTTGCGATAGCAGCTAAAGTTGACAATACACCAGATGGAGAAGCACTAAAAGGTGCTGCAAAAGGTGCTGCTGCCGGAGCTGCAATCGGATCTATAAGTGGTGATCTGGGAAAAGGTGCTTCCTATGGAGCTATCGTCGGTGGTATTAGAGGACGTAGGGCAAAAAAATCAAAAGATCAACAACAAAAGCAAGCAAATAGTTATGCAGCATCTAGTGCAAATAAAGAAATGAAAAACGATTATAA
>CAJXVL010000173.1 GCA_913061205.1 uncultured Flavobacteriaceae bacterium
ATTCCTCTACGTCTCGTGGGCTCGGAGATGTGTATAAGAGACAGATTTTTAACTGGGAACTGTATAGCATTAATATGAATTACATTATTAGTAGGATTTGGATAAATATTAAAATTAGAAATTGAATTATCTTCTATTGCTAGCGTCGATGATTTAACCACTAAGAACCCTTCTCTATCACTTATTACTATGTTTCCGCTTTCAAAATAAGGATAGTTGCTCCATATTCCTTCATAACCAGCAAAATCATTTAAAGGATGACTATCAAAAAAACCAATTTCTGTCATTTCTCCATTTGAAATATCTGATATATCAATTACTCTTAAACCAGCAGCATTATTTGCTAAATAAAAAAGATTCCCGTTTACGTATCCATTATGATCAGTAGCAAGGGTTGGGCCACTATAATCGAAAGAATGAATCGGGTTGTCTAAGTCTGTTAGGTCCAGTACAATTGTTTTAGTATTAAAACCAAAGTTTATTTCATCTGATTCATCACCTAAAATATAATACTTAAAGTCTTCTGTAATCCAACCTTGATGGGTGTAAGAAAAATTTGAATAGGTGACAGATGAAATATGCTGAGGATTGTTTTTATCAGTAAGGTCAACTATAACAACTTTATCCTCATTACTTCCTATATATATTTCTCTACCTGTATAATCTATATCAGGGCCATTATAAATTACCACCTGTGCATCATGAGTATATCCGTCGTCTGAATACCCTCCTGCAGCAATCGGATTTAATGGGTCTGATATATCAATAAAATGAGCGCCACCAGAATAGGTATTATCACCAACACTATATGCATAGCCAGTTTCTTCATTGATTACTAAATTATGTGAGCTGCCAAATCCATCATAATGCGCGTCTTCAGTAAAAGTTTCTGGGGCATTACTAACGTTTCTTAACCGAGTTAAATCGAATACTTGCATTCCATGATTACTAGCTTCACTAACTATAAATGCATAGTTTTGATATACCTTAATATCTCTCCAAGTACTGTTATTAGTATGGGTTGGAAGTTTTCCTAAATAAATAGGATTTATAGGGTCTGAAATATCAATAAAAACAGTCCCATTTTTAACTCCCATAATTGCATACTCATCACCGTTATCAGGATCTGTCCAGCCCCAAGAATCGTTTCCCCTGTCGGTGTCTAATTCTGCCAATGATATGAAGGACTGCAGGTCATAACCGTTACAAGGATAAGCTCCTGCCATTCCATTTTCGCATGGAGTTTGAGCAATTGAATTTTGGTTGATTAAAAAGATAGAAATAATAAATAATAGATATTTCATAGTATTTTTTTAATTAAATAAAGCTAATGTTTTGACTAAATTTTAATTAATTTTTTTATGACTTGATTGTTTATTGAAATAAAATAAATCCCTTTAGATAAATAAGAAATATCTATATTTTTTGTTTCAGTGTTTAGGTTTTTTAAATCAATTATTTGTTTTCCACTAATATCACTAATCTTAACATTCTCGATTGGTTGATTTTTAGATTTAATAGTAATAAAGCTTGCGCTTGGATTTGGGTAAATCGCCAGTCCTTCACTTAGGTTATTATCATTAAATCCTAGTTCTATAATTACGTTGAGCTCAAATGAGCAAGTTGTTATATTTCCAAAATCGTCTGCAGTTTCAAAATTAACAATGGTAGTTCCAATACCTAAAATTGTTCCAGCACTCGGGTTTTGAGTTATAATTAAATTATCAGAACAATTATCAGTTGCAGATACTTCATTGCTTATGATATAATCAGGCAATGTATAGGTACCATCAGGATTAGTAATTAATGCATTTTGGTCCTCAGCACATACAAAAATTGGATTTATATTATCTGCTACAGAAACAATTGCTTCGCAAGTTGCCGTGTTTCCTGAGGCATCTGATATTGTTAATGTTACCGTATTTTCTCCTATATCATCACAAGAAAATGTATCGATATTAACTTCAAAAGAAACTATACCTTCATTATCTGTAGATCCTCCATCTAAAAAGTTTGCATTAATTGTAGCTTGACCGTTTTCGTCTAGTAGTATAGTAATATTTTGACAAAGTGCAATTGGGTCTTCATTATCTTCATTAGTAGGACCTGAGGCTTTAACTAAAAAGAAGCCACCTCCAGAATAATTAGATATTACAATGTTACCAGATTCAAAATAAGGATACACATTCCAAGCTCCTGAAAAATCTGCAGAATTACTATTTGGATAGGTATCAAAATAACCAAGTTCGCTAATGTTTTGGTTTTGTAAATCACTGATGTCTAAAACTGTCATTCCTGCGGTATAATTAGCAAGGTAGTATTTGTCGCCTTTCGTATAACCGTTATGATCAATAGCTGTAGTCGTTCCAAAATGATCAAAATCAAATTGTGGGTTGTCTAAATCTGTAAAATCAAAAACGATTGTCTTGGTATTAAATCCAAAATCCAATTCATCTACCTCATCTCCAACAATAAAATAATTTAAATCTTCCGTAAACCATCCTTGGTGGGTATAAGCATCGTTGGTATAGGTTGCAGTAGAAATCAATACTGGATTTGTTTTGTCGGTTACGTCTACAATTACTACCTCATTTTCATTAGATCCCACATAAATTTCTCTTCCTGTGTAGTCTGAATCTGGCCCATTATAGGTAATAACTTGAGCATCATGAGTGTAACCGCTCCCTGCATATCCTCCTTCACCTAATGGATTTAAAGGGTTCTGGATATTTATAAAGTGTGCCCCTCCGCTAAAATCTGCACCCACCGCATAGGCATAACCGGATTCTTCATTAATTACAATATTATGGGCACTTCCGAAACCATCATAGTGCGCATCTTCCGTAAAACTTTCGGGCGGGCTAACGACATTTCTTAAGCGGGTTAAATCAAATACTTGCATCCCATGACCTCCAGCTTCACTTACCACAAAGGCATAATTATTATAAACTTTAACATCCCTCCAGGTTGTTGAAGTAGTATGTGTTGGAAGTTTTCCTAAATAAACGGGATTTATAGGATCTGTTATGTCAATAAAAACAGTTCCATTGTTAAGTCCCATTAAAGCATATTCAGATCCATCTTGTGGATCTGTCCAACCCCAAGAATCATTTCCTGTAGAGGCGTCAAAAGTTGAAAAGGGTATAAAAGACTGTAAATCATATCCGTTACAAGGATAATCTCCTGCCATGCCATTAAGGCATGGAGTTTGACCGATAGCAATAAAACTAGCTAGTAATAAAAAAATGGGGAAGGTTTTTTTCATAATATTCATTTAATTAAATCAATACAAAATAGTTTTGATGAAATGTTTTAGCAATTAATTCTTTATTAATTTTATAGATTTTTTATTGTTTATTTTTAGTAAATAAATTCCAGCGCCTAAATTAGAAATATTTAAGTTAATATTAATTTCTGAATTGTATTTCTTTGACAATAACAATTTACCACTCAAATCATAAATACTTATTTCTGAAATTGGGGTATTTGTTGAGCTTAATTTTACGGAATTTGTACTTGGATTTGGATATAAACTAAAGTTTGATAAAAAATTATCATCCACTGATAAAGTTGATGATTTAACTAAATAAAAACCGGGCACATAATCTGGACTGCTATATTTTAAACTTGAAATAAGTATATTTCCACTAGCAAAATAGGGATAGACATTCCAAGCACCATCATAACCAGCTGTGTTATTGGATGGAAAAACATCAAAAAATCCAATTTCTGTCATGTTTTCATTTGATATATCCGAAATATCAATAACACGCATACCAGCTTTATAGTTCGCTAAGTAAAATTTATCTCCATCTACATAGCCATTGTGATCTGTTGCCGATGTTGGACCACTATATTCAAAGGATAATTGTGGATTGTCTAAATCAGTGAAGTCAAAAACTATATTTCTAGTATTAAAACCGAAGTTTAACTCGTCTATTTCATCTCCAACTATAAAATAGGTTAAATCTTCCGTAAACCACCCCTGATGTGTGTAGGCATCATTAGTGTAGGTTACCGCAGAAATCAATACTGGATTTGTTTTGTCGGTAACGTCTACAATCACCACTTTGTCTTCATTAGAACCTATATAAATTTCTTTTCCTGTATAGTCTGAATCGGGACCGTCGTAAACAACTACTTGTGCATCATGAGTATAGCCACTCCCTGAATATCCTCCTTCTCCAATTGGGTTTAAAGGGTCTTGAATATTCACAAAATGAGCACCTCCACTATAATCTGCACCTACACCATAAGCATAACCTGTTTCTTCATTGATTACAATATTATGAGCACCTCCAAATCCACCATAATGTGCGTCTTCCGTAAATGTTTCCGGAGGATTTGCAACATCTCTTAAACGTGTTAAATCAAAAATTTGCATCCCATGATTATTAGCTTCACTTACTACAAATGCATGATTATTGTAGACTTTAACATCTCTCCATAAACTTGAGGAAGTATGAGTTGGCAGTTTTCCTAGATATATTGGGTTAATTGGGTCTGAAATATCAAGAAATGCAGTCCCATTATCGAGACCCACTAAAGCATATTCAGTTCCGTCATCAGGATCTGTCCAACCCCATGAATCATTTGCATTATCAGCTCCAAAATCGGTACAAGGAATAAAAACTTGTAAATCATATCCATTACAAGGATAATCTCCAGCCATAC
>CAJXVL010000174.1 GCA_913061205.1 uncultured Flavobacteriaceae bacterium
CACGTAAGGAGTCGTCGGCAGCGTCAGATGTGTATAAGAGACAGATCCTAAATTAATAGAATACCTCTATTTTATGGGTTTAAATGCTTGTGTATTATTATTTTTTATTCTTAAGTTTTCAAGAGAGTTTTGAACGCTAAGGTGTTCTCTTTATAATCTTTATTTATTATACTTATCATCAAAACTCTCTTGAGAACCTAACAACCAAATAAAAAAGTCAATTATAGGTAATATTAAAAATCCTCCAGTACATAAATATAAGACTCCTAATCCAATTTGTCCAAGGTAAAATCTGTGAATACCTAAATAGCCCAAGAAGATAGCTAAAAGCATTGCTGTTTTTCTACTTTTCATTAATTCGATTTTTTCCATTGTGATGATTATTAGCTATTAAGCTAAAGTAGTGTATTTAAAATAAAGCATGAAAAAAGGAAAACTACATTATTAATCAACCTTACGCATTGGTGTGGCTTAAGAAATATAAATTATATTTTTAGGAATTTCGTTTTTTAATTCGACTTAATCCTTCGGGTGTAATTCCTAAATATGAAGCAATCATATATTGGGGGACGATTTTAAAAATATTAGGTTCACTATTAATCAATTCCACATAACGCTCCTCAGCTGTTTTAAGAAAGAATGATTCGTATTTTTCTGAAATTTCTATGTATAAATTTTCAACTATACTTCTACTCAATTCTTGTATTTTTGGAAGTTGTTTATATAGCAAAAATAGATCCTTTTTGTGTATTAATGTAATTGAAGAGTTTTCCAAAGCTTTAACATAAAATTTGGACTTATTACCTAAAAGAAAACATGGATAATTAGAAATAAAGTTATTCAGAAAAAAAAAACCTCTTATATGTTCAACACCATCAATTAGGTAGAAGAAGTTAAAAAGACCTTTATCTACAAATCCAACATAATTACAAAATTCATTTTCTCTTAAAAAGTATTCCCCTTTCTTATAATGTTTTGTCACTAAAGAATTTGATAAAACTAACCATTCAGTTTCTGTTAAGTTTATATATTCCGACAATGCATTTTTAATGTTTTTTTTCAAAATTTTGATTGGTTTTATTTAGGATTTAAATGTCCAATATAAAAAACCACCCTAAATTAATAGAATGGCTTTATTTTATTTGTTTCTACTATAATAATTTTTCTTATTTATTGTGAGATCCATCACAAAACCCATCAAGGTTTTGAGTGTTTCCGCATCCGCATTTAGGTTTATCTGACATAATAGTTATAACTTACTTAACAAATTTATAATTAAAACTCTTTAGAATGAATATTGATTAAGGCTTGTTCAAAATTAGGGTCAGGAATTAATGTGTTTTGGCTAAAACCTAATAATGTAATTCCTAAAAATAAGAGTAGAAATGGTTTCTTCATAGTTTGGGTTTAATATTTTTTGTAGATTATTTTCGAATTTAAATCTGTGATTTGTTATGTCGTTTTTTGGAGAAATAAATGAAATCTAAATGTTTTGAATATGATATTACTAGGAGTTATTTCTTTAATAAGTCAAGTTCATCAATCATTTCGTCAATCTTTGTAATTAATCTACCGTAGATTAAATAATTTGTTAATCTAAAAGAAATAATGCCAATAACTGATAAGGACATCAAAATAATAACAGAATTTATTAATAATTGTTTTAAAGAATACGTTTCTAAAATGAAATTTTTCATATTTGATTCAAAAATAAATATGCAAAGTCCTACATATCCAAAAAATGGTAAAGCAATACCTAAAAGACGAGTAGTAAATTTCACATTATTTTTTATCATTTCTTGAAGTTTACCCAAATATTGAAAGCAAGATTGACTTGTATTTATTGTGTTCAAAAACTTTAACTTCTTTCTATTTAAGAAAAACAATGATAGCATTAATGCAGATGTATATAATCCAAATAGGAGTTTCGAATTTATTATGAAAAAGATTAAAGTTATAATAGAAAGAGGAATTATACTCCAATTATCTTTTTTTGAGACTGACTTTAATTTATCCACTGTTAATATTGACTTTTTAGTATATAGGTCATTTATTACAGGAGGAATTAAGTATTTTTCATCTTGAAATCCTTCTGACCATATTTCTTCTATTGATTTATCCATTTATCTGTTTTTTTATTTGTTTTTTTATTCTTATTATTTTCACTCCGATTGAATTAGTATTTATTCCTATTATCTGAGAAATTTCTTTATAAGTCTTCTTCTCTAAATAAAGTAGAATAATTGCACGGTCAATTTCTGATAATTCTTTTATTACATCATAGAGTCTTGAGATATCATCAGAGTAATCTTTTGATTCTTCAGTTAAATCAGATTGATTAGAAAGTTGATTATAAGATTGCTCAGGACTATAGGTATCATCATGCTTTTTTTGTTTTCTCAATAAGGAAAGACATACATTTAGAGATATTCTATAAATCCAGGTAGACCACTCGGATTTATTTTTAAAATTTTCTCTACTTTTCCATATTTGCAAGCAAACTTCCTGATAATAATCTTCGTAATCTTCTTGAGAATTAGAATAAGCTCTACAGATTTTGATGATTATTCCGCTGTAAGGGAAGATATAAGTTTTATAAAAGTCTTTACTCATGTTTGCATTTTCTATGTTAGTGTCAGTACTTTAATTTTATTACACTTATTTTTAGTTTTAATTAATAATAACAGTTTTATGGATAAAATATAACCTCGCTTAAAAGTAGTATATTCGAGATAAACAATGAGCCAAAATATAAAAACGGCTACACTTTTATAGTATAACCGTTTTATTGTTTTAGTAGAGTTCTCTATTGAAATATTGAACATTAGTTTTAACAAAAGAGATTTTGAGTTAACAAACTATTTAATCAAGAAACTTATCTCTAAAGGTTATTTATAATCTCAGGGTTTATTTTTTGTAAATCTTCAACAAATTTAGTTTTGTGTTTTGGGGAAATTATAAGTTCGTCAAACTTACCATATGTGATTTCTATTCTGTCAAATGAAGCTGCAGGAGAGGAAATAATATTTGATGATTTAGAAACTTTTTTCATCTCCCCAATATTTACAGGATTATAGTTAAAAAACCCGCATTTTATATAAAGTTTTTCCTTCTCAATCTTGTAGGTGGTATTGAAAAACATATGTAAAATAAACCCATATAAGACAACCATAGTTAAAAAAAGTATAGTTGTATTGCCGTTAAAACCGTTACTTATGAATGTTGGAACCAATGGTCCAAAAAAAACTAAAAACACAACAATCAATAGTGTATAGGATACTTTAGAATAATAAATCATCTAATAAAATTAAACGTAAATATAATAAAACGGCTATACATTATAAAAGTATAACCGTTTTATTGTTTTAGTAGAAAACACATTAAAAGTGATTAATCTTATTTTGGAAAATGATTATGATTTATAATTTAAACTCCTTTATTAATCAATCTTGTTAAGATAGGATTCAATTGATTTTGCAGTATCCAAAACAGTCTTTTTAAAAGGTATGGGATTCCAATCAAATGTTTTCATTGTTAAGGATACATCACCATTATAAGTTTTACCAATAAAAGATCTCATACTTTTTGCTTCCCTATCTATATTACCTAGGAGTTTGAGTAAAAAATTAGGCGCCAACTTTGTGCTTACTTTATCATAACCATTGGATTTAAGTATTTTGGCCACCTCCTGAAAAGCGAAAGGTTCTTCAGTAGTAACAATAAATCTTTTTCCGTCTGCTTTTTCATTTTCAAGAGCTAGTACATGTATTTTAGCAATGTCTCTAACGTCTGACATATTAATAGAAGCCTGAGGAATCATAGGCATTTTTCCTTGAACCATATTTGTAAACATGCTCATTGAAGCTCCCGTTAAGTCTCCCGATAAACTTGGCCCAAAAACAGGACCTGGGTTTACGACAGCAAGTTCCATTTTAGGAGTGTCTTTCTGAGCATTAATAAAGTCCCAAGCAGCTTGTTCTGCTAAGGTTTTACTTTTTGCATAAGCAGAAACATTTTTTGCTTTTACGTTCGTCCATGATTCCGAATCGACTTTGATAGATTTATCAGCATTTTCTAACATAGAGACCATTGATGAGGTTAAAACAACTCTTTTAATACCTGCGCTTTTTGCAGCTTTTAAAGCTCTCATTGTGCCATCAACAGCCGGTCTAATGTACTGATTTTCGTCTTTTGGCTCGATATTGATAAATGGAGAGGCCACGTGCATTAAATACTCACATCCCTTCATTGCATCATCCCAACCATCGTCGCTTAACAAGTCCAACTCACAAAATTCTAAATTGTCTTTTGGATTCACTTCTTTTTTAATTGCGTCAATAACCTTTTGAGTTTTTGATAAACTTCTAACGGATCCACGGACTGAATATCCATTCTTCAATAATTCCACGGCACAGTGATTTCCTATGTAACCTGAAATACCTGTTAATAATACCTTTTTATTCATTTATGAGAAATTTTGGTACAAATATAAAAAAACGGCTACACTATAATAGCATAACCGTTTTATTGTTTTAGTAGCGGGAACTGGACTCATTTCTCCACGTTGTTCCGCAATGGTCCAAAGAGGAGAACAGAAATGACTATCCTAAATTAAGGCATAAAAACTGTCTCTTATACACATCTGACGCTGCCGACGACTCCTTAC
>CAJXVL010000175.1 GCA_913061205.1 uncultured Flavobacteriaceae bacterium
AGCGTCAGATGTGTATAAGAGACAGAGTTAAATAAGGACACTAAATTAGATTTTTTGAAGCTTAAGTTGTATTTTTACTTGATATGCAAAGAATAGTTTCAATACTGTTGACCATTTTAATATTAGCGAGTAGCACTGGTGTTACTTATGCAAAACATTTTTGTGGAGATTTTGAAGTTATTTCTGCCATCACATTAGGCGAAAAAGACCTTAGCTGCGGAATGAAAATGGATGTAAAAGGTTGTGACAACCAAATACAAGAAGACCGCCATTGTTGTAAAAATAAATACGAAAATATAGATACTGACGATAATTATTCTGTATCATTATTTGATTTTCAAATTAATCTTCCTTTTATTACCAGTCTCGTTCCTATTTTTATATTTAAACAGTTTAGTGATACTTCTCAAGGGCTACTTTTTTATGCAAATTATAAACCTCCACCTATAGGCAAGGATCTATCTGTCCTTTATCAAGTATTTACCATTTGATTTTTTTTTAAATTTTATTGAAAGCAATACCTGTTTTCAATTTTCAATCTATTTATAAAAAAAAATTAAAAAATGAAATACCTATTATTCATACTATTATTAATACCATTGGTTTCTATATCTCAAAATAAAATAGAAGGTGTGCTATCAGAAAAAAATGGAAATAACGAAATCATTGGTTTAGCTGGAGCAAATGTCTTTTGGTTAAATACTTCTTTGGGAACGATCACCGACTTAGATGGATCCTTTACGATTCCGTATAAAAAGGAATATAAAAAACTTATTTTTAGTTATGTAGGTTATAAAACCGATACACTACTAATTTCAAACACGAAACCGATAAAACATACCTTAACAACAAAAGGGCAGTTAGATGAGGTGCTAATTAGTACTAGAAAAAAAGCATCTACAAGGTCTTTTTTATCTGCTACTAATGTGATTAACGTAAGTAGTTCAGAATTGTTAAAAGCTGCTTGCTGTAATCTTTCTGAAAGTTTTGAAACCAATCCTTCCATCGATGTAAATTTTGCAGATGCAGTTACAGGGACTCGACAAATTAAAATGTTAGGTTTAACCAGTCCGTATATTTTAATAACTACCGAAAATATTCCTTCCATAAGAGGTGCTTCACAAGCTTATGGGTTGAGTTTTATTCCGGGTACTTGGGTATCAAGTATTCAAATTACCAAAGGAGCGGGAAGTGTTGTAAATGGTTTTGAAAGTATTGCTGGACAAATTAATGCAGAACTACAGAAACCTTCAACTGACGATAGATTATTTTTCAATGCTTATGCAAATGCAAGCGGACGAATGGAATTAAACACCCATTTAAATAGCAAAATTTCAGATAAATGGGATGCCGGATTGTATGTACATGGAAATTTAAGAACTCAAAAATTTGATAAAAATCAAGATTCATTTTTAGACATGCCATTACAACAGCAAATAAACTTGATGAACCGTTGGCAATATATAAATAATGAAAAAGGCCTCGTAAGTTTTATAAATATTAAGTTTTTAAATGATGAAAAACAAACAGGTCAGATAGATTTTGATCCTAAAACAGATAAGTTTACAACTAATTATTGGGGTAGTGAAATTGATACAAGACGTTTTGAAGCTTCCGCAAAATTTGGTTATGTAAATCCTGAAATTCCTTACCAAAGTATGGGAGTTCAAGCAGCATATAGCAATCATGTGCAAGATTCTTATTTTGGATTTAACGTGTATAATATTACTCATAATAGTGTGTATGCCAATGCTATTTTTAATTCTATTATTGGTGATTCTAGAAACAAGTTTAAAACGGGTATTAGTGCAACCTATGATGAATATAACGAACTCGTAAATACCACTAAATATCAACGTACTGAAAACTCATTAGGAGCATTTTTTGAATATTCGTATGATAATTTAGGTGATTTAAATCTTACTGCTGGATTGCGAATTGATACGGATAATTTACTGGGAACTTTTTTAACTCCAAGAATACACTTAAGGTATACGCCTTGGGACGATTCAGCATTTAGAGTTTCCGCCGGAAGAGGTAAAAGAAGTGCTAATATTTTTACCGAAAATCAAAAAAT
Organism: uncultured Flavobacteriaceae bacterium; assembly: GCA_913061205.1. Taxonomy (GTDB): domain Bacteria; phylum Bacteroidota; class Bacteroidia; order Flavobacteriales; family Flavobacteriaceae; genus Marifrigoribacter. Next base: position 2,078 of record CAJXVL010000175.1, read on the forward strand.
GTTTGCATCTTCTAGAACTATTAATATTTTAGATACCAACGGAAGTATTTATGGTTTGGACCCTGAAATTGCTTGGAATTATGGAGTTTCATTCTCACAAAAATTTACTGTTTTTGGAAAAAAATCTGAAGTAACTTTTGATTATTACCGAACCGATTTTGTAAATCAAATTGTAGTGGATTGGGAGAACCCACGGGAAGTGAATTTTTATAATTTAAAGGGAGAAAGTTATGCAAATAGTTTTCAAGCGGAATTAAGTATTAATATTGCTGAAGGCTTAGATGTTAGATCAGCTTATAAATATTACGATGTAAAAACGGATTATAGTTATAGTTATGGAAAGCTAGACAATCCTTTAATTCCAAAAGATCGGGTTTTTGCGAATGTTTCGTATGAAACAAAAAGAAAAGAAAAGGCTGCGCAATGGAAGTTTGATGCCACCTTTAATTGGTTAGGAGAACAACGTTTTTCTTCAACTTACGGAAACCCAATAGCTTATGAGTTACCTGAAAAAACTCCAACACTAGCGACTTTAAATGCTCAAATCACAAAAGTATTTTCTACTTCTTTTGAGTTATATTTGGGTGGGGAAAATTTAACAAATAAAAAACAATCGGATCCAATATTAAACAGCGAAAATCCTTTTGAGGATACTTTTGATACCACATTTGTATATGGTCCGATTTTTGGAGTTAGTTTATACGCAGGATTACGTTATAAAATAAATTAAAAAAAATGAAAATGAAAAGAACAATTTTATTGGGACTATTCTTTTTAATAGGAGTTACCCTTAGCGCACAAAATAAAAATGCAAAAGCTATTATAGAAGTAGATGGAGTTTGTTTAATGTGTAAAGATCGAATTGAAAAAGCTTCCATTAAAACAAAAGGAGTAAAATCTGCTGTTTGGAATTTAGAAACACATGAATTAACTCTTGTTTATGATGAACGTAAAACAGATTTAATTCAAATTCAAGAAGGAATTGCAGCAGTTGGTCATGACACAATAGAGATCATAGCTACCGATGAAGCCTATGCTTCGGTACATCCTTGTTGTAAATATAGAAGTGATAACCTTATAGAGGATCACGAGAATTAGAAAAAACAATTAACAAAAAAACCTCTGAAATTCAGAGGTTTTTTTTGATATTATTTGGTTTATTACATCATCCCTGGCATACCGCCTCCGCCCATAGGAGGCATAGCAGGAGCGTCTTCTTTAATATCTACCAAAGCACATTCGGTAGTTAAAATCATACCAGCTACAGAAGCTGCGTTTTCTAAAGCAACACGAGTTACTTTTTTAGGATCGATAATTCCGGCTTTCAGCATGTCTACATATTTATCTGATTTTGCATCATAACCAAAGTTATTTTTTCCTTCCAGTACTTTATTGATAACAACAGATCCTTCTCCACCAGCATTTTCAACTATTGTACGTAAAGGTGATTCAATAGCTTTTGCTACAATGTTGATTCCAGTTTGTTCATCAAGGCTATCGGCGTTTAATTTTTCTAAAACTGATATCGCTCTAACTAGTGCTACACCACCTCCAGCTACAATTCCTTCTTCAACAGCAGCACGTGTTGCATTTAATGCATCATCTACACGGTCTTTCTTTTCTTTCATCTCTACTTCAGAAGCTGCTCCTACATATAAAACAGCAACTCCACCAGCTAATTTAGCAAGTCTCTCTTGAAGTTTTTCTTTATCATAATCGCTTGTAGTAGTTTCAATTTGAGCTTTTATTTGGTTTACTCTAGCTTTTATATCATTCTTGTTTCCTGCACCTTTTACAATGGTTGTATTGTCTTTGTCAATAGTTACCGTTTCAGCAGTTCCTAACATCTCTAAAGTTGCATTTTCTAAAGTAAAACCTAACTCTTCTGAGATTACAGTTCCTCCAGTTAAAATTGCAATATCTTCTAACATTGCTTTACGTCTATCCCCAAATCCTGGAGCCTTTACAGCTGCGATTTTTAGAGAACCTCTTAGTTTATTAACAACTAAAGTTGCTAATGCTTCTCCATCAACATCTTCAGCAATAATTAATAATGATTTTCCTTGTTGTGCAACCGGTTCCAAAATAGGAAGTAAGTCCTTCATTGTGGAAACTTTCTTATCATAAAGGAGAATCATTGGGCTCTCCATTTCAGTTTGCATTTTCTCGCTATCTGTTACAAAGTAAGGAGATAGGTAACCACGATCAAATTGCATTCCTTCAACAACATCCACATAGGTTTCAGTTCCTTTAGATTCTTCGACTGTAATGACTCCTTCTTTACCTACCTTTCCAAATGCTTCAGAAATTAAGTTACCGATTAATTCGTCGTTATTGGCAGATATAGAAGCAACTTGCTTAATCATGCCTGAAGAGTTACTTACTTTTTTAGCTTGCTTGTTTAAGTTTGCGGTAATTGCAGCAACTGCTTTATCGATTCCGGCTTTTAAGTCCATCGGATTTGCGCCAGCAGCAACATTTTTTAAACCTTCCTTAACGATGGCTTGTGCCAAAACTGTAGCAGTAGTGGTACCATCTCCAGCTAAATCATTGGTTTTTGAAGCAACTTCTTTTACCATTTGAG
>CAJXVL010000176.1 GCA_913061205.1 uncultured Flavobacteriaceae bacterium
GATATGGGCTGGTAAGGGCATCTAGAGGATCTCCCGTGTCAGCCTGAGCCTGTGTTTCATAATACGTAACGCTAATTGTTAAATCGCCGCCCGTAATCTCAGCAGTTCTACTTTCTAAATCGAAAGATTCCTGCTCATCATCTGGAGTGATTGCATCACACAGTTCATACGGAAGGGGAGCGATTAATACCGGTGGTGTATATACCCAAAGTAGTAAAATAGTCTCACTGGTACAACCATTGGCAAGATCCTCTACTAAAATATGAATAGTCTGAGGACTTGGAGGAATGTTTACATAGCCAGTCGGATTTAAAATTGGTATGGTTAATCCCGCATCCTCATAATAAGTAATGCCATAAAGTAATGGATCCAAACCGTTTAATAGTTCTAATTCGCTTTGCGTTAAATCAAACTCACCAACTCCATCACCGTCATCATCACACTGCTCTAAATCACTAGGCTGAATGATTTGTGGGCTATCCAATACAATCAGTTCTAAAGTCGTTGTACCATAACATCCCGTGGTTTGATCGATCAGTCGAACAAATACAATCTGGTTAAAAGGAACATCATTTAAATAAGGACTAGCTAGCGGATTTACACCATTTTGTGCATCTTCTAATAAATAATGATAACTAACTTGAAGGTTGCCAAGTGGAATGCCTCCAGTTACTTGACTATCAGCATCCGTTAAGGTAAACTCACCAAATCCATCATTGTCTGGATCACAATATTCTAAAGGATCAGGTTGAAAGATATCTGGTGGAGGGATTACTAGTAAATCCATAACAAAAGTATCATGACAACCTGTTGTGTTATCTTCAACACGAACAAAAATAGTTTCTGGATTTGTTATATTGGTATAAGGTATCGCTAGTGGATCAATTCCCGAATCTGCATCCGTCTGACTGACATAATAAGATACATTTAAAAAAGTACTACCACCTGTAATTAATGGATTTTGACTGTTTAAATCAAATTCGGTAAAACCGTCCAATATTAAATCGTCACACTGCTCAAAAATTGGTACTACCGTAAAATCGGAAGGTATTTCTCCAACTACTAAATTAAAACTAAGAACTGTAACACAACCTGCTGAATTATCTGCACGTACCCATATTTCTTCGCCTGCACTTGTATATGCATCCGGATCAATTATTATATTGGTAGGTGGCTGTGCCTCAGCATCTGCTTGACTCGAATAATATCCTAAATTAATACCTAGCTGGGTATTTAAGATCTCTAAATTTTTTGATGACAAATCAAATACCTCTACCCCATCACCACTGGCATCATCACATAAAAAATAATCTGTGATCGGATCTGTGATCGCTGGAGCCTGATCTACCTGAAGTACTAATTCCGTAGTGGTATAACAATCAGGGTTCAGCACATTTTCAAGCCTAGGGTAGATCGTTTGGAAATTAGCAATAGTATTAATAAAAGTTGCCGGAGTTAGAATTGGATCAGCTCCAGATTCGGCCTCAGCGAATGTTAAATGATAGGTAAGTACAGCATCTGGATCGCCACCAGTAATCTCAAGGTCTTTTGTTGTCAAATCAAATTCAGCCAATCCATCGTTGGGAAATTCATCACATAAAACGTATGGAGTTGGAGGAAGTGCAATAAGTAATGATGTTATAAAAACCTCAAAACTATCAGTTACAAAACAAATAGGGTTTGCATTATTTTCTACCCGTACAAAAAATTCTTCTGATGGGTTTGTAATGGTATATGGATTTGGTAAAACAGGAGCGCCATTATCTGCATCTCCTTGAGAACTGTAATAAGTTACCGAATATAAAAAAGGGTCTAAATCACCTAAGGCTTCCACATCCTTTAATAAAGGTAAATTTATAGTTACTGATCCATCAGCATCATCATCACAAATTGGCGCGTCAGTCATATCTCCGATAGCTACTGGTAAAAATTCAATAAAAAACGAAGCGGTATCAAAACAATTTTCAAATTTAAAAATTTTAATATCGTCTAATGCAAAATCGCCCCCACATGCTTCAATAATATTATTGATAAAAACAATTTGGACCTCTGTATTTACGCCACTATTAAAATTAAGAGAAAAGTTATTCCAGCTTGGATTTGATTGATTTACGACATCACCGGTTGTAGTTGTTTCAAGAACAGTTCCAGCTGCATCCTCAATTCGATACGTAAGGTTTGAAGGTGCACCAGTACCCCCGCAAACATTAGAATCTATATCATATAAAGTGGTCATAAAAAAATCAAAGACAAAATCTGTATTTGCAGTTACAGGGATTGATCTTCTGTATATTTCAGGATCGGCAGGTGGTACTGGATTATCGAAAAAAATCATTCTACCGTCTGTATCACCTATGGTATGATCTTCCATACCAATGTGCCACCCAGCATTAAGACCTGTTGAAATATTTGTTACAGCGTATTGATTTGCAACTAATGTAGTTGTCGCATTAAAATCTAAATTTGTATATGGATGAGTTACTCTGCCTAAACCCGTATCAAAATCTTCTAGAAAGATTATATCTTCAACAATACTTTCACCCGCTATGCGAACAAAAACTTCTTCTATTTCACCAGTTATAGGATACGCATTAGGAGTTGCAATTGGTAATGCGCCGGTTTCAGCATCTGATGCTGTGTTATGATAACTTACCGAATATGACAAAGGGTCTTGAGTTCCTAATACCAAATCAGTATTATCCGCAAAATCAAAAATCCCCGTATTGGTTCCATCGTCACATTGAAATAAATCTTCTGGTGGACTAGCAATTTGAGGATCTGTTATGACTACTATAAAACTTCCGGTTGCAAAACAGGTAGAAGTATCATTGTTTTCAACCCTTACAAAAATTTCTTCATCGGGTCCAGTTACGGTATATGGATTTGGTAAAACAGGATCGCCATTATCTGCATCTCCTTGAGTACTGTGATAACTTACCGAATATAACAATGGGTCTAAAGCGCCTAAAGCTTGAGTGTTTTTTATTGATGGTAAATCTAGATCAACTTGTCCACTTCCATCGGTATCACAAAAGCCAACATCGGTCATTAGACCGATCGAAACTTGAGAAAACTCAATAATAAAATCACTTAAATCGTAACAATTTCCAGACCCTAAATCCTGTATTCTAACAAATATCGTCTGTGTAGGTGGCGTCATTATTGTATAGGTAGTCGGATTCGGTATTTCATTAATATCATCATCACTATCGGCAAAAGTCTCATAATATTTAACTTCAAATTCCAAGGGATTTTGTACTCCTAATACCAAATCAGTATTTAGCGTAAAATCAAAAGTTCCAGCACTGGTTCCATCATCACATACAAAAAGATTAATAGGTGGGTTTTCGGTTATAGGTTGCGGATAAAATACAACATCAAAAAAATTAGTATCTGTTACCCCTCCTGGGAGATCAGTTACTACCCGATAGTTTCCAGTAATTGTTACATCAATTGATTCAGTAGTTTCTGCAGGTACAAATGGATCAAAATTACCCGATCCAATTGGATTCTCGAAGGCCCAGGTATAGCCTAGGGCATCAGGAACAGTAGCATCTAAAGTTTCAATGTCTCCATCGCAAGCTTCCGTTAAAACTATTGAACAATTAAATGCGTCGGGATCACCAAATGTTAAATTAAAAATATCATTTGTTTCAGCAAATCGATCGACAGCTATAATAATTTCATCACCCGGAACTAAAGCCATAAAAATTACATCACCATCTCCAGCAGCACCTTCACATGTATCAGTAGAGGGTAAATCTAATCCAGTATCGTACTCTCCAACACCAGGAGCATCATAAGATGCCCTGTCAGCAATCCCTAAATTTTCACAATCGGTATTAAGCCAAACTGCAAAATCGTAATCAACATCACCTGCAGGTTCAATTTGAAAAGTAAAATTTGTAGGCTCATCAATTAAAATATAATACCAAGCAGTTCTTGTACCTAAAATAACTGTACATTCTGTATCAATATCTAGAGGAGATGGATCTATCGCATTATTATCTAAACCATCTTGACTAGTACATATGGGTATTAATAAGTCGCATACTTGAGCACTTAGACTGAAAGAATGCAAGGCAAAAAATAGGGTAAATATGAAAAATATTTTATTGAAGTTCATCTAGTTTAGGTTTTTACAATTTACTAAAAGTTAATTGCTTTACTTTTTTTTCATCTATATAATAATCAACGATATAGACTCCTTTTTTTAATAATGAAAAGTCAACTTTTTTTATAAGTTCACCTTTTTCTTTATTAACTACTGCAGTAGAAATAATAGTATTATTGTACTTTAGAGTATAGGTGATTTCTTGTGCTTTTTCGAAGTCAAAAATTAAAATTGCACTTGAATAAACCTCCGTTGGTTCTATTTTAATGAAGTTTTCGTAATTATTATCACTTACACTTTCTTGGCAAAACAAGAAAAAAGGAAAAAAAATTAATAGAACAAGTAGGTTTTTTTTCATTACATTTTTTTTTTAAATTTAAGAAAAATTTATGAATTCACAATTTATGAATTTTTTAATATTTAATTGTTTTTTCAACAATTAAATATTAAAAAATAAAGAGGATAAAAATTAATTTTATTTTCCTCGTTCTTATCTTCTTTTTTTTCTAAATTTTTAGCTAGCATATATAG
>CAJXVL010000177.1 GCA_913061205.1 uncultured Flavobacteriaceae bacterium
CTACACGTAAGGAGTCGTCGGCAGCGTCAGATGTGTATAAGAGACAGTGATAATGGCGATGAATATGCAATTATGGGAGTTAAAAATGGGACTGTTTTTATTGATATTTCAAATCCTATAAACCCTGTTTACTTGGGGAAGCTTCCATCCCATACTGGTAGTAGTATTTGGAGAGATATTAAGGTATATCAAAATTATGCATATGTAGTTAGTGAAGCTAATAATCACGGAATGCAAGTATTTGATTTAACTAGATTAAGAGACGTTAGTAATCCCCCAGAAATTTTTACTGAAGACGCACATTATGATGGGTTTGGTAGCTCACATAATATAGTTATAAATGAAGAATCAGGGTATGCATATAGTGTTGGTGACAACACCTATTCTGGAGGTCCTCACTTTATTGATATTTCTGACCCATCAAACCCCACTGCTGCAGGTGGGTATGCAGATGATGGTTATACCCATGATGCACAGGTGGTAATGTATAATGGCCCAGATACAGATTACATAGGCAAAGAAATATATGTAGGAAGTAATGAAGATAGAGTTGTAATTGTTGATGTTACAGATAAAAACAACCCTCAACATATTGCCTCTGTTTCCTATTCAAATGATTCTTATACCCACCAAGGTTGGATGACAGATGACTTTAAGTATTACATTTTAGGTGATGAAGCAGACGAGATTATTTTTGGATTTAACACAAAAACAATTATATTAGACCTAACAGATTTAGACAATCCGATTCATTCTTTCGATTATAATGGCTCAACGCTTGCAACGGATCATAATGGATATGTAAACGGGGATGTTTTTTATTTAGCAAATAATGCTGCTGGCTTAAGAGTAATTGACATATCAGACATTGCTAATGGAAATATGACAGAAATCGGTTATTTTGATAGCCATCCTTCAAATGATTTTGCTGGTTATGAAGGCATATGGAGCACTTATCCTTATTTTGAAAGCGGAAACATTGTGATAAGTGACAGGGAAGGATTCTTCGTTGTTAAATCATCAACATTAGCAATAGAAGAAAATTCAATTTCTAATTTTAATATTCATCCAAATCCTACCACTAATACTATTTATATTAACTCTATTCATTTCCCTATTAGAGCCATTAAAATTTATGATTTAAGCGGTAAGTTATTACTATCTAAAAAATACAATTCAGAAATAAATATCAACATAAACATTTCAAATTTTTCTGATGGTATTTATATTTTAAAGCTAAATAATGAATTTATAACAAAAATAATTAAACAGTAATTTTAACCATCTAATTAAATATTATTTGATTTTTAAAATAATGTTTAATATTTGTTAAAGTTTATTTTAAACAACAAATAATATCTATATTTATATAAATACATAAGCTAAATCCCCAATGAAAAATAAAATTTTACTATCAATTGCGCTTTCTGTTACCCTCTTTAATTTTGCTCAAACACCCTGTGAAAATGGCTTTGCAAATAATTATCCTTGTAAAGATTATGATTTGCAATCTCATATTTTTTTAGCATTGATGGGAGCTAGTGAAGGGAATGATTCTTGGGGCTGGACAGATCCAGATGACGGAACTGAATATGCGTTAGTTGGTCTCGATAATGGGACTGCATTTATCGATATCTCGGACCCTGTGAATCCTATTTACTTAGGAAAGCTCCCAACACATACAACTCCTTCAATCTGGAGAGATATTAAAGTATACCAAAACCATGCATTTGTTGTGAGTGAAGCTGGTGGACATGGGATGCAGGTATTTGATCTAACACGCTTGAGAAATGTTTCCAATCCGCCGGAAATATTTACAGAAGATGCACATTACGCTGGCTTTGGAAGCTCTCATAACATTGCTATCAATGAGGAAACAGGTTATGCTTATAGTCTTGGAGATAACACTTTTGGTGGAGGTCTTCACTTTATCAACATTCAAGATCCTTTAAACCCAACTGCTGCCGGCGGTTACGCTGAGGGTGGTTATACTCATGATACACAAGTGATCACCTATGATGGGCCAGATTCAGATTATACTGGAAAAGAAATAGCTTTTGCATCCAATGCAGATCACGTTGAAATCGTTGATGTAACAAACAAAAGTAATCCCATTCAAATAGCTTCATTTGAATATCCTGCGACTGGTTATACGCACCAAAATTGGTTAACCGAAGATCGCAACTATATGCTATTAGGAGATGAAGGAGATGAATTTGATTTTGGATTTAATACGCGTACACTAGTATTTAATATTTCAGATTTAGATAATATCGTATTACATATGGAATATGAAGGTGAAACGAGCTCTGTTGATCACAATGGTTATGTTATTGGTGATAAATACTATTTAGCCAATTATTCTTCTGGTTTAAGAGTAGTAGACATTAGTGATATTGAAAATGGAAATATGACAGCCTCTAGTTATTTTGACACCTATCCTTCCAACAACAATGCAAATTACGCCGGTACTTGGAATGTATATCCTTTTTTTGAAAGTGGAAATATTGTCATATCTGGTGAAAATGGATTTACATTAGTTAGAGATAATTCTTCACTAGGCAATTCTGATGCTGATTTAGAAAATTTTAACTTATATCCAAATCCAGCTAAAAATAAGTTAAAAGTTAATTCTAAAAACGAACCTTTAAAACAAATTGAAGTTTTTAACGTTTTAGGCCAAAGAATAATCAATCTTAATTTTTCTAGTTCATTATCTGAAAACATAGATATTTCTAGTTTAAATACTGGAATGTATTTGGTAAAAATTAACAATCTTACCACAAAAAGATTAATAGTAAAATAAAACTATTTAACGATAAATTTAAGAATTAGGCGAAACAAAGACCTCGCCTAATTTTAAAAAATAAATCCTATATGTTTTTTCTAAAAAAGAGAGTAAATTATCTTATTATTATTATTGTTTTCACTTCTTTACTTTATTCTTGTAAAAGTGATGATGATACAGTACCCCCAACTATAGAATCCAATTTTAGCGGAGAACTAGTTTGGGTAAAAACATATGGTGGAAGTAATGAAGATGATGCCATAGATATAGTAGAAGCTAATGATGGAGGCTATGTTGTATTAGGTTTCACCAATAGTAATGATGGAGATATAACTGAGAAAACTACCACAGATCAAGATTATTGGTTATTAAAATTAAATCAGGACGGTGAAAAATTATGGGATAAAACATATGGGGGAAGTGGAGATGATCAAGCTACTGGAATTTCTAAAACTAACGATGGAGGCTATATAATTTCAGGTTTTACTGCTAGTTCAGATGGTGATGTTTCAGAAAATGCCGGTTTCCATGATTATTGGATTGTAAAAGTTAATAGTACTGGAGACATTCAATGGGAAAAATCATTTGGCTTTATTGGACAAGACCAAGCATATCAAGTAATACAAACTTTTGATGGTGGGTATTTTGCTACAGGTTTTTTAGATGTTGGTTTAAGCGAAGGTGAAGGAAATGACCTTTACGACACCCCATCTAACACAAGAGGAACATTACATAGCTTAGGTGACTATTGGGGTATTAAAATGGATGCAAATGGTAATAAAATTTGGCGTCGATATTTTGGAGGTTCACACGTAGACCAAAGCAAAGATGTTTTGCAAACCGATGATGGAGGGTTTTTATTGGCAGGAATTTCTGAAAGCTCCGATTTTGATATCACTAATGCACATGGTGCAAATGATTTTTGGGTTATAAAAATAAGTGCTGATGGAAATAAAGTTTGGGAAAACTCCTATGGAGGTGCAGAAACCGATAGAGTATTTTCTTTAGTAAAAGCAACAGACGGAAATTACATTTTATCTGGAGAATCAAGAAGTATAAATGGAGACGTTTCTAATTCTAAAGGAGGTGGGGATATTTGGCTTGTAAAATTTAATGCATCAAATGGAGCTATTATTTGGGAAAAATCTTATGGAGGTACAGAATTTGATACATCAAGAGGTATAACAAAACTAGAAAATGATTATTACGCTATAGCAGGCAGTGCGAGAAGTTCAGATATTGATGTAGCAGCTAATTATGGTGCAAATGATGCTTGGCTAATTTTAATTGATGAAAATGGGAATTTAGAATTCGAAAAAAATGTGGGAGGTTCAGATATAGATTTTGCAAATCAGGTAATAGGTACAAATAAAAATGAAATAATCGTTGTGGGTAGCTCCTTTAGTAATGATGGGGATATCCTTATCAATAATGGGAATAAAGATGTGTTAATATTTAAAATGAAATAAAAAAATGAAAAAACACATATTAATAATAGTTATTATAATTGGTTTAGTTAGCTGTAGTTCTGATGATGGTAATCAACCAATTCCAGATATTTTAATATCTGTAACTAATTCGCAAAATTGGGATAGTGAAAATGTAACAGCAAGTGATTTAGGCACTACAGAATTTACCGATGAAAATGGAGAAATACTTATAATTGAAAGATTAAGATATTTAATTTCTAAGGTAATTTTAACTAATTCATATGGTGATGAAATAGAAATTGGCAACTATAAACTTGTAGATTTAACAGATAATAATACGCTTAATTACGCTACAAATATTGTAGTCCCTCCTGGTACATATACAGGTATTTCATTTGTATATGGATTTAATGAAGAAGATA